>JASFMS010000011.1:0-12112 GCA_050117435.1 Ectothiorhodospiraceae bacterium
AGCAGGCCATGGCCTGGTTCCGGCGATGCTGCGACCACCCGGAGGGGCTGCGCCGGCACTTCATCGCGGTTACCGCGAACACGGAAAAGGTGGCGAGTCTCGGGCTCGACCCGGATGCTGTGCTGCCCATGTGGGACTGGGTGGGCGGACGCTACTCGGTCTGGTCGGCGGTGGGGGTTTCCGTCGCCATGGCCATCGGCATGGCCGCCTTCGACCGGATGCTGGAGGGCGCCCACGCCATGGACCGGCACTTTCAGGAGGCGCCACTGGCGGAAAACATTCCGGTCATACTGGGCATGCTATCGGTGTGGAACAGCACGTTTTTCGGCATGCGTTCCCAGGCCATCGTCTCTTACACCGAGCGCCTGAAGAGCCTGCCGCCGTACCTGCAGCAGTTGATCATGGAGAGCAACGGCAAGTCCGTGACGCGGGACGGTGAAGCCGTGGACTGGCCCACCGTTCCGGTGATCTGGGGCTTCACCGGAACGCCGGCGCAGCACGCCTTCTTCCAGGCGCTGCACCAGGGCACGGAGGTGGTCCCGGTGGACTTCATCGGGGTCGCGCAGCCCGTGGTCTCCGATGCCGGGGACTCGGAGCAACTCGCCGCCAACCTTTTTGCCCAGAGTCAGGCCCTGATGCGAGGCCGGCGTGAGGACGAGCTGGCCGCGGAAATGCGCGAGCACGGCATCGCCGACGACCAGATCGCGGCGCTGGCGCCGGCACGTGCCTGCCCGGGCGGGCGCCCCAGCAATACGGTGCTACTCGGCGGGTTGGACCCGCGGCGGTTCGGCATGCTGCTCGCCATGTACGAACACCGTACCTTCGTCGAGGGGGTGGTGTGGGGCATCAACTCGTTCGACCAGTGGGGAGTGGAACTCGGCAAAGTGCTCGCCGGCGATATTCTGCCCAGCGTTCGCGGGGAGTGTGAGCCCGGGGAAGTGGATTCGTCTACCCGCGGGCTGATCAACCGGTTCCGCCGCTGGCATTCGAAGGACTGAATCGGCGCGCGGATGCCGGTTGCGGGGGTCGCGACTGTCGCTGTCGGTTCAGCGCCCAGGCGACGTGCTCGCGCACCAGCGGCGACGGATGGTCGGCGCGTTCCTCCAATGCCTCCACGATCCCGGCCGAGGGCTCGGCATTGCCGAGTGCCACAGCGATGTTGCGCAGCCACCGCTCGTGGCCCAGGCGACGGATGGCCGAGCCGGCGGTCCTGTCCAGGAAATCCGTCTCGCTCCAGCGAAACAGCGAAACCAGGTCGGCCGTATCCAGGCCGTGGCGCGGCTGGTAGTCCGCCTCTTCCGAGGCACGGGCATAGCGGTTCCAGGGGCAGACGGCCTGGCAGTCGTCACAGCCGAAAATGCGGTTGCCGATCAGGGGGCGCAGCGGCTCCGGAATCGCCCCGTGATTCTCGATGGTCAGATAGGAAATGCAGCGTCGGGCGTCCAGCTGGTAGGGGCCGACGATGGCGCCGGTGGGGCAGGCGTCGAGACAGGCCCGGCAGGTGCCGCAATGTTCCGCGGTCGGCCGGTCCGCGGGTAGCGGCAGGTCCGTGAACAGCTCCCCGAGGAAGAAATACGACCCGGCCTCGCGGTTCAGCAGCAGGGTGTTCTTGCCGATCCAGCCCAGCCCCGCGTTTCGGGCCAGGGCCTTCTCCAGTACGGGCGCGCTGTCGACGAAGGCACGGTAGCCGAACCGCCCGGCCGCGGTCTCGATACGCTCGCCGAGATGCTTGAGGCGTTTGCGCATCAGCTTGTGGTAGTCGCGCCCGAGGGCGTAGCGGGCGACGAAGGCGCGCCGCGTGTCGGCCAGCACGGTGGCGTCCGGCTCCACGCCGCGGGGCCGGTAGTCCATGCGTACCGCAATCACCCGGCGGGTCCCCGGGACGAGTTGACGGGGGCGCGCGCGCTTGCGCCCGTGACGACCCATGTATCCCATGTCGCCCTGAAAGCCGCGGCGGAGCCAGCGCAGCAGGTGCGCCTCGTCCGTCGCCAGCTCGGGGTCCGCGATTGCCGCCTCCGAGAACCCCAGTTCCAAGGCCCAGCGTTTGATGTCCGCGGCCAGCGCGGCCAGATCGGGAATATCGGCGTCAAGTCCTTCGGCGGTCATCGGCGTGAAGTCTGCGGCGGTGGACGATACGTGGGCGGCAAACCGTATACTACGCGCCATGAGCGAGACACTGCCAACCCAACTGTACCGGCCGCAGGATGTCCGTGAGCTGGATCGCCTGGTGATCCAGGAACACGGCATCCCGGGCATCGATCTGATGGAGAAGGCGGGGCGCGAGGCGTATCGCGTCCTGCGCCGCCGGTGGCCGGAGGCCCGGCGCCTTCTGGTGCTCTGCGGCGGCGGCAACAATGGTGGAGACGGTTACATTGTCGCCCGTCGCGCGAGGGAAGACGGACTGGAGGTGCGGGTGGCGGCGCTGGTGACGCCTGACCGGCTCAAGGGGGATGCCCGTCGTGCCGCGGATTCCTGGCTCGCGGAGGCTGCGGTCGAGGAATTTCAGCCGAACCAGCCGGCTGAAGCCGATGTCATCGTGGATGCGCTGCTCGGAACCGGGTTGGATCGCTCGGTGGAGGGGCGTTTCGCGGACGCTATTGAAGCGGTCAATGCCGCCGGTCGCCCGGTGCTGGCAGTGGACGTCCCGTCCGGGCTGAGCGCCGCCACGGGCCGGGTCATGGGGGTTGCCGTGCGCGCCCGCGTGACGCCCACGTTCATCGGTCTGAAGCAGGGCCTGTTCACCGGGGATGCGCCGGACTACGTCGGGGAGGTGGAATTCAGCTCCCTGGGGGCTCCGGGCTGGGTCTACGAGCGCGTGTCGCCCTCTGCGCGACGGATCGACGGTGCCGCGGTGCTGGAGTGGTTGCCTCGGCGGCCGCGAACGGCGCACAAGGGGCGCTACGGTCACGTCCTGGTGGTGGGCGGCGACCTGGGCATGGGCGGCGCGGCCCGGATGGCCGCCGAGGCAGCCGGGCGCGTCGGCGCCGGACTCGTTTCCCTGGCCACCCGGGCCGAGCACGTGTCGGCGGTGATCGCCGCGCGGCCGGAGATCATGTGTCGAGGTGCAGGCGGCGCTGCCGACATCGAGGCACTGCTGGAGCGGGCGACGGTGGTAGTGCTCGGCCCCGGTCTCGGGCGCGACTCCTGGGGCCGTGAGCTGTTCCAGCGCTGTCTGCGCTGGCAGGGGCCCATGGTTGTCGATGCCGATGCCCTCAATCTGCTGGCGGAGACGCCGGCGAGCCGCGACGACTGGGTGCTGACGCCCCATCCCGGCGAGGCGGGCAGGCTGCTCGGAATTGGGACCGCCGACGTTCAGGCGGACCGCTTTGCGGCCCTGGAAGAGCTTCGTCGGCGCTACCACGGTGCCCCAGTGCTGAAGGGGGCGGGCACGTTGACCGCGGGCGCCTCGGAACCGTGGCTGTGCGATGCGGGCAATCCGGGCATGGCCAGCGGCGGCATGGGAGATGTGCTCAGTGGCGTCATCGCCGGGCTGATGGCCCAGGGCCTGACGCCGGAGAGTGCGGCCGCGGCGGGCGTGTGGCTGCATGCCGGCGCGGCGGATCAGTGCGCCCGGACAGCGGGCGAGCGCGGGATGCTCGCCACGGACCTTCTTCCCTATCTGCAGCGTTTGGCGAACCCGCAATGAGTCGACGTTGCAGCCTTCCATCCGCCGAGCATACCGAGGCGCTGGGCGCGCGGATCGCCGCGGCGTTGCCGCCGGCGATGGTGGTGCATCTGTGCGGCGACCTGGGCGCCGGGAAGACCACGCTGGTGCGTGGCCTTTTGCGGGCGCTGGGGCATTCAGGCGCCGTTAAGAGTCCGACCTATACGCTGGTGGAGCCCTATGAGCTGGAGGGGCGGCGGTTGTTTCATCTGGATCTCTACCGCCTTGCCGATGCCGAAGAGCTGGAGTTCATCGGTTTGCGCGATCTGCTCGACGGCGCGGCGGTACTGTTGATCGAATGGCCGGAACGCGGTGCCGGCGTTCTCCCCGGGCCGGACCTGGTGGTTCGTCTGGAACGCGACGGCAAGGGGCGTCGGGTTGCTCTCGAAGCGCCGACGGCGCGCGGGGAGGCGGTGCTGGAACGCCTCCCCCAGACCTGAGTTCGAACAGGAAGAATCGCCGCTATCTCTCTATCCTGAATGACAAAAAGCTTGAAACGGCAGCCGTGTTGTGTATTACTTGATGCGGATGTCCGATGCCAATCGGGGAGATCAACAAGAGCCCGGGAAGGGGGTGTTGGCGCGTCATGAGGCGTCTGCTCGTTCTGATTCTGTTGCTGTCGATGGGTTCGGCCGCCATGGCGCGACAGGCGGTGGTCGAGGGTGTGCGGACCTGGTCGGGCCCGGACCACACCCGGATCGTATTCGACCTTTCACGTCCCGTGCAGCACAGGCTGTTCACGCTGAAACACCCCAATCGCGTGGTGGTGGACATCGACGCCGCGCAGCTGAAATCCGGCGTGGTTCCGGCGGTGGACGACGCCGGTGTGTTGCAGGACATCCGCAGCGCACCCCGTAACGGCAATGATCTTCGCGTCGTCTTCGATCTGGACCGAGCTGTCCGGCCCAAGAGTTTCCTGGTCAAGCCCAACGACACCTACGGCGATCGCCTGGTTGTGGATCTGGAGAAGCCGGCGGATTCCCGGTCGCCGGTGAAAACCGTTCCCCGGAGCCGGCGACAGCTGGTTATTGCAGTGGATGCCGGCCACGGCGGCGAGGACCCCGGCGCCATCGGGCCGCACGGCACCTACGAAAAGGACGTGACTCTCGGTGTGGCACGCAAGGTTGCCAGCCTCATCGACCGCCAGCCGGGCATGAAAGCGGTGCTGATTCGTCAGGGCGACTACTACGTGGGCCTGCGCGACCGCACGCGCAAGGCGCGCAAGGCGCACGCCGACATTTTCGTGTCCATTCACGCGGACTCAATCCGGGACCGCAGCGTCAAGGGTTCCTCGGTCTACATTCTGTCGCGCCGCGGCGCATCCAGTGAAATGGCCCGCATGCTGGCGAAGCAGGAAAACTCCGCTGATCGTATCGGTGGCGTATCCCTGGAGGACAAGGACGATCTGGTGGCCTCGGTGCTGCTGGACCTTTCACGGGCAGCGACCATCGAGTCCAGCACGTCGCTGGCGAAATCGGTGCTCGGCGAACTGGACGGCGTGGGGCCGGTCCACAAGCATCGCGTGGAAAAGGCCGGTTTCGTGGTACTCAAATCCCTGGACATGCCCTCGGTGCTGGTGGAGCTGGCGTTCATCAGCAATCCCCGCGAGGAACGCAAGCTCCGGGACGACGGCCATCAATGGAAACTCGCCCGGGCCATTGAAGACGGCGTAACCGGTTACGCGAAGAACCACATGCCAGGCCTTCGCATGGCAAGCTCCGAGCACTACGTGGTGAAACGCGGCGACACCCTGAGTGAAATTGCCCGCCGGTATGGCGTGTCCGTCGACCGCCTGCAGAGCATCAACGACCTCAACGGTGACACCATCGTCGCGGGCAGTCGACTGCTGATTCCGTGATGCTGATACCCACTGCCGCCGGCGCACCGGCGGTGCCGAGGATGGTATCGTAGTCGACGTTCATTCGCGGTTATCGAAGACGTCGACGTGACAACCGAATCCCGTATTCACCAGCTCCCGCCTCAGCTCGTCAATCAGATCGCCGCCGGCGAAATCATCGAACGGCCGTCGTCGGTGGTGAAGGAGCTGGTGGAAAATGCCCTGGACGCCGGCGCGAACCGGATCGAAGTGGATATCGAGGCCGGCGGCAAGGGGCTGATCCGCATCCGCGACAACGGCATGGGCATGGGTCCGGAGGATTTGGCCCTGGCCGTAGGCCGGCATGCCACGAGCAAGATCCGCGATCTGGCGGACCTGGAGCGGATCATGAGCCTGGGATTTCGGGGTGAAGCGTTGCCCAGCATCGCTTCGGTGGCACGCCTGCGCCTGACCAGCCGTCCCGAGGGGGCCGAGCACGGCTGGCGCCTGGATGCCGCCGCCGACGGCGAACCCGTTGATCCGGCGCCGGCGCCTCATCCCGAGGGCACCACGGTGGAGGTGCGCGAGCTTTTTCACAACACGCCCGCCCGGCGCAAATTTCTGCGCACCGACAAAACCGAGTTCCGCCACGTTCACGACCTGATTCGCCGTGTCGCCATGAGCCGTCCGGCTGTGGGCGTGTCGCTGACCCACAACGACCGCAACGTCCTTCACGTATCCCCGGCAGCGGATGAAGACGAGCGGGAACGCCGGCTGGCGGAATTGCTGGGCCGCGGTTTCGTGGAGCAGTCGCTCAGACTCGACGCCGAGGCCGCCGGTATGCGTCTCTGGGGGTGGGCCGGTCTGCCTACCGCCGCCCGCACGCAGGCGGACCTCCAGTACGTCTACCTGAACGGCCGGATGATTCGGGATCGCCTCATTTCCCACGCCATACGCAGGGCCTACGCCGATCTGCTCTTCAAGGACCGGCATCCCGCCTATGTGCTCTATCTGGAGATGGACCCCGGGCAGGTGGACGTCAATGTGCATCCAACCAAGCACGAAGTCCGCTTCCGTGAGGGCCGCCTGGTTTACGATTTCATGTACCGCCAGCTGCACCGGGCCCTGGAGCACGCCGGCTCCGCGGACGAGAGTCCGGAACCGGTGGCGGTGGAACAACCCGCGGAGCGAACCGCGGCGGCCTCGCGGTCCCAACCGACGCCACCGCCTCAGCAGCACCGAATGCAACTCCCGGTCCGGGAGGCACGGGCGCTGTACAGTGTTCCCCGGGAGCAGGCGCCGGCGGCGACCTCCCCGGCGGGCGTGTCCGGTTTCGAGCCGGAATCCGAGCCCGCGCCCGACGAGAGTGAAGCCCCGCCGCTGGGATATGCGCTGGCGCAGCTCCACGGGGTCTACGTGCTGGCGGAAAGCGCAAACGGGCTGATTCTCGTGGATATGCACGCCGCCCACGAGCGCATCGTCTACGAGCGGTTGAAGGACCAACTGGCCGGCGCGGGAATAGCCCGGCAGCCCTTGTTGGTGCCGGTGCGCGTACCCGTTACGCCGGAGGAGGCGGAAATCGCCGAAGAGCGCGACGATGTCTTTGGCGCGCTGGGGTTCGAGGTGGACCGCGTCGGGCCGGACGTGCTGCTGGTCCGGCAGGTTCCCGCCTTACTGGCGGATGCGGATGCCGGCGCTCTGGTTCGCGACGTCCTCAGCGATTTGCGGGGGGAGGGCGAAAGCGGCCGCCTGGAAGAGGCCATGAACCACGTTCTCGCTACCATGGGCTGCCACGGCTCCGTGCGGGCCAATCGACGGCTCGGCGTGGCGGAAATGAACGCACTGCTGCGGGAGATGGAGCGCACGCGCAACATCGGGCAGTGCAACCACGGCCGCCCCACGTGGACCCGCCTTACCATGAACGATCTCGACCGGCTGTTCATGCGGGGACAGTGAGCGGCGTGGCGGCGGTGCACGAGCAGCGATGAACAGCCAAAGGCCTGTCGTCTTTCTCATGGGACCCACCGCCTCCGGGAAGACGGACGCGGCGGTGTCCCTGGTCCGGGACTTGCCACTGGAGATCGTCAGCGTGGACTCGGCGCTGGTGTACCGGGGCATGGATATCGGCACGGCGAAGCCGGACGCCGACATCCTGGCCCAGGCGCCGCACCGACTCATCGATATCCGGGATCCCTCGCAGGCATACTCGGCGGCCGAGTTCTGCGACGACGCCCTGCGCGAGATTGCGGCCATCCACGCGGCCGGGCGCATCCCGCTGTTGACCGGTGGAACGATGCTCTACTTTCGCGCCCTGCAGCACGGCCTCGCGCGGCTTCCGAGCGCCGACCCGGCCGTTCGCGCGCGGCTGGAGCGGGCGGCCGCGGAAAAGGGCTGGCCGGCGCTGCACGCCAGGCTCCAGCGTGTCGATCCGGCAACGGCGGCTCGTCTGCACCCCAACGATGCGCAGCGTGTCCAGCGGGCGCTGGAAGTCCACGAATTGACCGGCCGGGCACTCAGCGAGTTGACGGAGTCCGAGAATCAGGAACAATTTCCTTACCCGTTAGTCAAATTAGTCGTAGCGCCGTCGAGCCGGGCAACGCTGCATGAACGCATCGGGCGTCGTTTCCGGGGCATGCTGGATGCCGGATTCGTGGACGAGGTCGTCGCCCTGCGCAGCCGAGATGACCTGGGTCCGGAACTGCCGTCCATGCGCGCGGTCGGATATCGACAGGTTTGGGAGTACCTGGATGGTCGCTACGACCACGCCGAAATGTGCGAGCGTGGGATTGCCGCCACGCGTCAGTTTGCCAAGCGGCAGCTGACGTGGCTGCGCCGTGAGAAGGATGCTTACTGGTTCGACAGTATGGCTCCCGGGCTGGCCGCCACACTTAGGGAACGGCTGGAAGGCGTGATAGACTGAAAAATGGCAGGGAATGCCAGGCGGATTCTTGTCGGCACCCGGTCGTGCGGGCGGCGTTTCGCGCGCACGGGGCCGTGGTGCACTAAACTACCTCGATGCCCACTGCGGTGGGTCGGGGACTTTTTACGTCGGGTGCATGTTTGCCCCGCATAAAAACAATGAGCCGAGAGCACAGGAGTAGTGGAATGGCCAAAGGGCAGTCACTTCAGGAGCCGTTTCTCAACGCCCTTCGCAAGGAAAAGGTACCGGTTTCGATCTATCTGGTGAATGGCATCAAACTACAGGGACAGATCGAGTCGTTCGACCAGTTCGTCCTGCTTCTGAGGAACAGTGTTAGTCAGATGGTCTACAAGCATGCCATCTCCACCATCGTGCCGGCGCGGAACGTGAGGCCGCAGCAACATCAGACGGATGAGCGCAGTCACGACGCCGGAAACTACTGATCAGCGGCTGGCGGGCACATCGCCCGCCCAGCTCTTCGACCGCCCCGGGGGTGGCGAACGGGCTCTTCTGATCCAACTGGACGACGGCAGCGGCGATGCCGCGGCGGCGCTGGGCGAGCTGGAGGCTCTTGCGGAGTCCGCCGGCGCTCAGGTCGTGGAGCGGTTCGTCAACCGGCGTGCCACGCCCGATCCCCGTTACTATCTGGGAAAGGGCAAGGTCGAGGAGCTCGGTGAGCGTTTGCAGGAACTGGGTGCCGATCTGGTTCTCGTGAACCACAATCTGTCGCCGGGCCAGGAGCGCAACCTGGAGCGTGCCCTGCGCTGCCGGGTGCTGGACCGTACCGGCCTCATCCTCGACATCTTTGCCCAGCGCGCCCGTTCCCATGAAGGCAAGCTCCAGGTGGAGCTTGCCCAGCTGCGTCACATCGCCAGTCGCCTCGTGCGCGGCTGGAGCCACCTGGAACGGCAGAAAGGCGGCATCGGGCTCCGGGGGCCCGGTGAGACGCAGCTGGAAATGGACCGGCGCATGCTGGGGCAGCGCATCAAACAGCTGGAGAAACGGCTGGGCCGCGTACGCCGGCAGCGGGCCCAGGGGCGGCAGTCACGCCGCAAGAATGACGTTCCGGCCATTTCCCTGGTCGGTTACACCAATGCCGGCAAGTCAACCCTGTTCAATAGCCTGTGCGAATCCGGCGTCTATGCCGCCGACCAGCTTTTCGCCACGCTGGATACCACGTTGAGACGTCTGGAGATGCCGGGTTCGGAGCCCATGGTCATCGCCGATACCGTCGGTTTCATCCGCGATCTTCCCCATCAGCTTGTGGCCGCATTCCGGTCGACCCTGGAGGAAGTGGTGGAGGCGGACCTCGTGGTGCACGTCGTGGACGCCGCCGATCCCGCCCGGGAGGCAAACGCCCAGGAGGTGGAGACCGTGCTCGCCGGTATCGGCGCCGCTGACGTCCCTCGATTGAAGGTCTATAACAAAATCGATGCCAGTGGCGGTGAACCCCGGGTGGAACGTGGCTCGGACGGCCTGCCGGTGGCGGTTCGGGTGTCGGCGAAGACCGGCGCCGGCCTGGATCTCCTGCGTGACGCAATCGCCGAACGGGCCGGTGCGCGCCGGGCCGAGGGCACAGTATGTCTGGCCCCCGCTGACGGACGACTGCGTTCGCGTTTCTACGCGCTGGGCGAGGTGCTGGATGAGGGGTTTACCGACGAGGGAGGCTATCGGCTTCGCGTTAGCATCCCACGCCGGGAGTTGGATAGGCTGTATCGCAATGAGGGCCTGACCGCCGATTTCGAGGAGAGTCGCTGACGCATCGCGGTGGACCGCAGTGGGCCATCGGCATTACGCTCGGCCTGTCTTCTGGAAGGCGGGATGGCGTTATGCGTTGAGCCCACGTCTTGCGGGCGCTCGTCGCCGCTCTATAGAATCGCGCGGCAGCATCGGTATACGCCGATCCGTTGAACCGATGGGGCCGGATCCCGTGGAAGAATCGATAACCGGTCGCCGACTGGGCGGCCGGGTGCGGCCTTGCGCAAAGGCCCGCCCGGCGACGCAAACGCAACGTGACGGAGAATTTCATGGCCTGGAACGAACCCGGTGGAGGCAACCGGGATCCCTGGAGCGGCGGCGACCAGGGGCCCCCGGACCTTGATGAAGTGTTTCGCAAGGTCAAGGACCGCATCGATCGCCTCTTCGGCGGCCGCGGCGCTGGCAGCGGCGGGAGCGGTGGTGGCTTCGGCGCCACCGGCGTCGGGCTTATCGTCGCGGTCCTCGTGCTCGGTTGGCTCGCCACCGGCATCTATATCGTCGACCAGGGCTGGCGGGGTGTGGTGACGCGCTTCGGCGAGTATGCCCAGACCACGATGCCCGGTCCGCACTGGCACCTGCCGTTCCCGATCGAGTCGGTGCAGAAGGTCAACGTCGAACAGCGGCGCCGCATCACCATCGGCTACGAGGCCGTCTCGTCCTCGCGCACGCGCCCGGTGCTCTCCGAGGCATTGATGCTCACCCAGGACGAGAACATCGTTAACGTCCAACTCGCGGTGCAGTATCAGGTTTCCGACCCGGCGCGCTATGTCTTCCGGTTCCGCGATCCGGACCAGACTCTCAAGGAGCTCACGGAGAGTGCCCTGCGCGAAGTCGTCGGCAAGCGCAATATGGACTTCGTCCTCACCGAGGGCCGGGCCGAGGTGGCGGAACAGACTCGCGTGCTTGTGCAGGACACTCTGGACACGTACGAGGCCGGCCTGCAGGTGGTGGAAGTCGCGATTCAGGATATCCAGCCCCCGGAGCAGGTCCAGGCGGCGTTCTCGGACGCCATCAAGGCGCGGGAGGACAAACAGCGGTTCATCAACGAAGCGCAGGCCTACCGCAACGAGATCATCCCCCGGGCACAGGGTGAAGCCGCCCGCATCCTGGAGGAGGCGGAAGCCTACCGAGCTCGTGTGGTTGCGGATGCGGAAGGTGATACCAGCCGTTTCTCGCAGCTTCTCACCGAATACAGCAAGGCCCCGGCGGTTACCCGGGAGCGCCTGTACCTGGATACCATGGAGCAGGTTCTCTCGCGTAGCGGCAAGGTCATGGTCGACGTGAAATCGGGCGGACCTCTGATGTATCTGCCGCTGGAGAAGATAATGGATCGCGCCCGAACGGGCAGTACGCAGTCGGGTTCCGGTAGCGCCACGACCGGCAGTGGCGCGGGCATGTCCTCGGGCATGGGGAGCAGCACAAGCCGCGACAGCAGCAGCCGCTCGCGTACCAGGGAGGCCCGCTGATGAGACGTTTCAGCTCTGTATTCGCCGTTGTCGTCGTGATTGTCCTGGCGCTGCTGTACATGTCCACGTACACGGTCAGCGAGACGCAGCGGGCGATCAAGTTCCGCCTGGGCGAGATCATCGCCACCGACATCAAGCCCGGCCTGCATTTCAAGCTGCCGCTGATCAATAACGTCCGCAAATTCGATGCGCGCGTGCAGACCCTGGACGAGGAGCCGCAGCGATTCCTCACGGTGGAGAAGAAGAACGTTATCGTCGATGCCTTCGTCAAATGGCGCATCGGCGACGTGGAGAACTTCTACACCACCGTGGGCGGCGATCCCACGCGTGCCAATCTGCGCCTGGCGGAGATCATCAAGAATGGCCTGCGCAACGAGTTCGGCAAACGCACCATTCGCGAGGTGGTCTCGGGTGACCGCTCGCAGATCATGGACATCCTGCGAGGGCAGGCAAGCGACGCAGCGTCGTCTCTGGGCATGGACATCGTC
>JASFMS010000012.1:0-11961 GCA_050117435.1 Ectothiorhodospiraceae bacterium
CCGGCGCCGCATCGGCGGTACCACCGGGGATACCGCCGGCGCGGTCATCGAGCTGGTGGAGACCGCGGCGCTGATGACCTATGCGGTCGCCTACTGACCCGCTCGCCGGAATTCGGAAAGGTTGAGCAGATCGAGAATGCGGTCCATGTCCAGGTAAGCGTCCACGGTGTCCGCGAGACGCTCGATGCCCGCGTCCCGGAGCGACAGGTAGTCCGTCGCCTGGCCGTCGCCGTCGAATCCTGCCCAACGCAGCAGGGCGTCGCGGGCGGCGGGGGCATCGAAGAGCCCGTGCAGGTAGGTTCCGAGGATCTGCCCGTCATCGCTGATCGCCCCGTCACGGCGGTCAGGCAGAGTGACGGCGGCGCGCGCCGTTGCGCCCCCTGTGGTCTCGCCCATGTGGATTTCATAACCTTCCACCGGTGCGTCTTCCAGGGTCAGGCGGCCGCTGACCCGGCGCAGGGCCTTGTCCCCGACTAGGGTCGTGTCCGCGTCCAGTAGGCCGAGTCCCGGGCTCTCGCCGGGGCTGCCCTCGACCCCTTCCGGATCGCTAATCATTCGGCCCAGCATCTGGTAGCCGCCGCAGATCCCCACCACCCGGCCGCCGTAGCGCAGGTGGTGCCGGATTCGGGACTCCCAGCCGTTGTCCCGCAGCCACTGGAGGTCGGCGCGCACATTCTTGCTGCCGGGCAGCACCAGCATATCGGCGGGCGGGGGCGTCTGGCCGGGGCCGACGAAGCGGACGTCGACGCCGGGGTGCAGGCGCAGCGCGTCGAGATCCGTGTGGTTGCTGATTCGCGGCAGCGCCGGCACCACGACGCGGAATGTCGGGTCCCCGCCACCGTCGGTGGTGCTCGGCAGGCTGTCCTCGGCCTCGAGATACAGCCCCTGAAGGTAGGGCAGCACGCCAAGGACGGGTTTGCCGGTGCGCGCCTCCAGCCAGTCCAGGCCGTCGTCCAGCAGCCGGCGCTCGCCGCGGAAGCGGTTGATGACGAACCCCGCAACGCGCTTACGCTCGCTGGGGGCCAGCAGTTCCAGCGTGCCCACCAGGGTGGCGAAGGCCCCGCCGCGGTCGATATCGGCTACCAGGATCACCGGGCAGTCCACCGCTTCGGCGAAGCCCATGTTGGCGATGTCGCCCTCCCGCAGATTGATCTCCGCGGGGCTGCCCGCGCCCTCGGCAACGATCGCTTCGTAGCCGGCGGCGAGTCGCGCATGGGACTCCAGCACGGCGGCCCGGGCCGTGGCCTTGTACTCGTGGTACGCGACGGCGTCCAGATCGCGCCGCACCCGGCCCTGGACGATGACCTGGGCGCAGCGGTCCGTGGTGGGCTTGAGCAGCACCGGATTCATGTCGCTGTGGGGCTCCAGGGCGCAGGCGGCCGCCTGGACGGCCTGGGAGCGGCCGATTTCGCCGCCGTCCACGGTGACGGCACTGTTAAGCGCCATGTTCTGCGGCTTGAACGGCGCCACGCGGATGGCGCGACGCTTCAGGGCGCGGCACAGGGCGGTGGTTACCGCGCTCTTGCCGGCGTCCGAGGTGCAGCCCTGGATCATCAGTGTCGATCCGCTCATGACGTCGCCCCCGGCGGAGAATTACCGCGCATCTACAGCTCCACGCCGTTCTGGGCCTTCACGCCCGCCTTGAAGGCGTGCTTCACCAGCTTCATCCAGGTCACGGTGTCCGCGGCTTCGATCAGGGCATCCGGGGCGTTGCGGCCGGTGATGACAACGTGTTGCATCTCCGGGCGCTGGGCCAGGGCTTCCAGCACCCGGTCCAGGTCAACGTAGCCCTTGTCCAGGGCGATGTTCAGCTCGTCCAGCAGGACCACCGCGCAGGCCGGGTCCCTCAGCATGGCCTCGGCACGCTCCCAGGCCGCCGTGGCGGTTTCCGTGTCGCGCTGGCGGTCCTGGGTTTCCCAGGTGAACCCCTCGCCCATTACGTGGTAGTCCACCTCCGCGAAACGGCGGAAGAAGGCCTCCTCGCCGGTGCTGAAGCTCCCCTTGATGAACTGCACCACGCCGACCTTCATGCCGTGGCCCAGGGCCCGGGCGATCATGCCGAAGCCGGCGGTGCTCTTGCCCTTGCCGTTGCCGGTATTCACCAGCACGACGCCCCGCTCCTCGTCGGCGCGCTGGATACGGGCGTCGACGATGCGTTTGCGCCGAGCCTGTTCGCGCCGCCAGGCCTCTGGGTCGTGGGAGTCATCGGTCATCGGTTTTCTCCTGAGGGCTGCCTGTCTGTGGGTCGTCGCGCCGGACTTCGTCCAGCTGGCGGCACAGTCGCTGCGCGCCGTCCAGCAGTCGCGGCGTAGGCCGGTGAGTCAGGTCCGGCGGGATGAAGTAGAGGTGGTCGTTGCTAACGGCCCGCAGGTCCGGCCAGTCGCGCCAGTCGTCCAGCCAGGGGGGACGCTTCGCGGTGCGGCCGCCGGCGACGATGGCCTCCGGGTCGGCGGCGACTACGGCTTCGACGTCGACGGTGGGCACGAGGGTGTCCAGGGATGCGAACACGTTGCGCCCACCACAGAGCCGGATCAGGTGGCTGATGAAATGGTCGCCGTTCACCGTCAGCAAGGGCTGGTTCCAGATCTCGTAGAAAACCGGTACCGGCCGCTCGTGGGAATAGCGCCGCCGCAATGCCGCCAGCCGGCGCCGGAACGCGCCGCTGGCGGCACCGGCCTTCTCGGATGTGCCGGCCAGACGGCCGAGGCGGTCTATGGAAGAGGCGATATCGCCCAGCGCTTTCGGCTCGCTGGCGTAGACCGTCAGCCCCAGCTCGGAGAGGCGATCCAGAGTCGTCCGGCCGTTGCCGCTGGCCCAGCCCACCACCAGGTCCGGCTGGAGGGCGAGGATGCGCTCCATGTCCACCGCATCGTAGCTGCCCACGCGGGGGATCTCCCTCGCCGCCGGCGGATAGTCGCTGTAGGCTACCGCGCCCACGACGCTGTCGCCGGCTCCGGCCGCGAACAGCAGCTCGGTGACGTGCGGTGCCAGGCTGACGATGCGCCGGGCCGGCTTCTCCAGGGCTACCGTCCGGCCCAGATCGTCCGTTGCGGAAACCCCGGCCCAAACGGCCGGCGCTGCCAGCAGCAGCGCCGCGGCGATCAGCACGGCGGCAGACCGCCGGCGGCTCATCAGCGAGTTCCGCCCTGTTGCCAGGTCAGCGAGACGAACACGTTACGGCCGCGGGTGTTGTAGGTGGCTGCCGTCTGGTAGTCCTCGTCGAACACGTTGCCGATGCGCCCGCGCACGATCCACTCGGGGTTGATGTGCACCGCCGTGGTCAGGTCCACCACCGTGTAGGCGTCGAGCTTCGTGTTGTTGGCGGGATCGTCGTAACGGTCACCGGCGTAGCGTGCCTGTGCGCCGACCTCGGCGTCACCCATTTCGTGGTTGAGGCGCAGAAACGCGGAGCGCCGCGCCCGGCGCGGCAGCACGTTGCCCGAATCGTCGTCCCTCGGGTCCAGCCAGGTGGCGCCGACGGTGGCATCGGCCCAGCCCAGGTCCGCGCCCACTTCCCCTTCCACGCCGTCGATGACGGCCTGGTTCACGTTGACCATCTCGGCGGCGGCCGGGTCGTAGACGATGAGATCGTCCACCACGGTTCGGTAGGCGCTCAGCTTCCAGTGCACCGCACCTTCGCCGGCGAGGCCGATTTCGCCGGTACGGGATTCCTCCGGCTTCAGGTCCGGGTTGCCGTGGAAGAAGGGTTCGTCCGGCCAGTAGAGGTCGTTGAAGCTGGGCGCCTTGAAGGCGGTGCCGTAGGAGGCATAGGCGCGCAGTTCAGGCATGACGCGGTAGCCCAGCGCAAGGCTGCCGGTGGTGTTCTCGCCGTAGGCCTCGTTGTCGTCGTGGCGCAGGCCGGCCTGTACGTTGGCGTCGCCAATGAAGATCTGGTGCTGGAGGAAGACGCCGGTGTTGCGCCGGGAGGTCTCCGTGTAGTCCACGGTGGCGTCCACCCGGTCGCGGTAGTAGTCCACGCCGACCGTAGTCAGGTTTGCCGGGTTGAAGGCGTAGTTCGCCTGCCAGGAGGCGCTGTCACGGCGGGAGGTGAAGCGCGAGTAGTCGCTGCCGTTCTGGAAGTTTTTCGAATCGTCCAGGCTCTGTCCAACGCGCAGGCTGGTGTCGAAGTCGATGCTGGGCGTCCAGCCGAGCTTCGCGGACACCGTCTGCTGAGCGGTGTCGCCGGTATTGGGGGTGCCGTCGAATTCGTTGTGGCCCTCGGCGCGAAGAAACTGCGCGTTGATCTCCACGTCGTCGGTGAGGCGGTAATGCGTGCGGGCGGATACTGAGTTGTTGCGGTAGCCGTCGCGGTCCGGTTCGTGGCCGAAGTTGTCGGTTGCGGTGGCGTCAAAGCCGTCGGTGGTGAAGTGCGAGGCATTGAAGCTGAAGCCGCCGTCGCCGAAATCGGTGCCGTAGCCCGCGCTCAGCTCGCCGGTGCCTTCGTTGCCGAAGCCGCCGCTGACATGGGCGCCGGCGTCGCGGGTGAAGATCTGGATCACGCCGCCCACGGCGTCGGCGCCGTAGAGCGTGGAGCGCGGTCCGCGCACGACCTCGATGCGCTGGATCTGGGAGACGGGGATGTCCTCGATGGCGGCGCGGCCGGAGGTGGCTGAGCCGATGCGCACGCCGTCCACCAGGATCAGCGTGTGGTCGCTGTTGGTGCCGCGCAGGTAAAGGCTGCTCAGCTTTCCGACGCCGCCCTGGCTGGTCACGGTCACGCCCGTAATTCCCGAGAGCAGATCCGGCAGGCTCTCGGCTTGGCGCTGTTCGATGTCCTCGCGGGAAATGACCGTGACCGAGGCGAGGGCGTCGTCCGCCGTGATCGGCGTGCGCGTGGCGGTCACGACAACGGTGTCGGTCCTGGAATCGGCGGCGTCGACGACGCCGGAGGCGGCCAGGGCCGCGGCAACGACGAGGCTGGTGGCGGTTCGCATTGTTCTCTCCCCATGGTGCGCACACCCGCGCGCGAAACATTGGCTCGGTGATCCGGTGCGGGTGGGTGAGCGCAGGGGGAGTCGCAACAACGCCCCGAGCGCCGCCCTCCGCGGCACGTGGACCATTGGCTTCAGGCCGGTCTCCGGGCTCACGAGCCGTCCTTCCAGAGGACCGGGTGCCGCGCCTTCCCACGCCAATGCGCAGTGGCACTCTGCGGCACCCCGCTCGCCTACCGTTGCGGGGGCAGCGCCGGCATTGCCGCTCGTGCGGCGCACCGGCTTCCCGTTCGAACAGTCACCGTGAATCCGGTGCCTGCCCGCTCCCCGGGCAATTCCAGGGAGACCTGAAGCGGGGTCGTATGACCGGGGCGAACCTTACCCCCGGCGATGCGGCGGGTCAATTCGGGGCCAAGCGGACGGCGAACGCTGAAAAGCCCATGTCGCAGCCCCGGCGCCGCAGTTGATACATATAGCGGTTCAGGCAGGGAGGAACGCCCGCGCGTTGCCGTCGCGGAAGACGCGCACCGGATGGCCGTACAGGCGCTCCAGGCGCTCGGCGGTTAGGAGCTCCGCCGTGGGGCCGTGCTCGCTTTCGCCGTTGCCGTAGAGGAGCAGCACCCGGTCGCAGAAGCGGGCGGCGAGATTCACGTCGTGCAGGCTCATCATGACGGCGCCGTTGTCCGCGGTGGTCCGCAGCAGCTGCAGCAGTCTCACCTGGTGGTGCGGGTCCAGATGGTTCACCGGTTCGTCCAGGAGGTAGATCTGCGGTTCCTGGGTCAGCACGGTGGCGACGGCGAGACGGCGCCGCTCGCCGCCGGAGAGGGTGGTGACGTCGCGGTCGGACAGCTCGCCGAGACCGACGGCGGCCAGGGCTTGCCTTGCCCGCTCCCGGTCTTCGGGTCCTTCCCACTCCCAGACGCCGAGATGGGGGTGGCGGCCGATCAACGCCGTTTCCAGAACGGTGGCGGGGAACGGATCGCTGCTGTCCTGGGGCATTAGCGCCAGCCGGCGGGCGATGGTGCGACGGGACAGCGCGGTCATGGGCCCTCCGTCCAGATCGAGGCGGCCGCCGTCGGCGTCGCGCAGTCCGGCCAGGGTGTGCAGCAGCGTTGTCTTGCCGGCCCCGTTGCGGCCGAGGATGGCCCAGCACTGGCCCCGGGCCACGCTCAGGCTGAGATCGCTAACCACCGTGTGCCCGCCAACACTGACGGCCAGCGCTTCCGTGCGCAGAAGGTTCATACGGGCTCTCCGCCGCGGCCGCGGTAGAGCAGTGTCAGGAACAGAGGCACGCCGATGAGCGCCGAGACGACGCCGACCGGCAGCTGTTGGGGAGCCAGCAGCGTCCGCGCCGCGGTATCGGCCAGCACCAGGAAGCTGCCGCCGAGCAGCACGGCCGCGGGTAGCAGCAGGCGATGATCCGAGCCCACACTGAGCCGCAGCAGGTGCGGTACCACCAGCCCCACGAAGCCTACGCTGCCGGCGAGGGTCACCGCCGCAGCGGTGAGCATGGAGGCCAGAAAGTAGATGCCCAGACGCAGGCCCCGCACTGGCACCCCCAGAACCTGGGCCTGAAGCTCGCCGCGGGCGAGGACGTTGAGGCTGCGAGCCAGCGCCACGGCAGCAGCGAGGCCCAGCAGGAGTACCAGCGACGCCCAGCCCGGGCCGTCCGCGCGGCTGAGATCGCCCATGAGCCAGAACAGCATGCCGCGCAGGTCGCGGGCCGGGCCCAGGGCCAGGAGGAAGGTGATCAGGGCGCTCCAGCCCGACGCCACCACCACACCGGTAAGCAGCAGGCGCCCCGGCGTCCACCCGCCGCGGCCCTGGGCGAGGCCGAAGACCAGCAGCATGGAGAAGGCGGCGCCGATGAAGGCACTGCCGGAGATCCAGGCGCCGCCGAGGCCGAGCGCGATGGTGAGCAGCGCGCCCACGGCGGCGCCGCCGGAGATACCCAGTACGTAGGGGTCGGCAAGGGGATTGCGAAGGAGCACCTGCATCAGCGCGCCGGCAAGCGCCAGCAGCCCGCCGGTGACGAAGGCGGTGGCCGCCCGCGGCAGGCGGAGATCCCAGAGAACTGCCACGGCGGTATGGTCCCCCCGGCCCGCCAGCCCGGCGACCAATTCGCCGAAGCTGATACTGACGCTCCCCAGTGCCGCCGCGGCCAGCAGGCTGGCGGCGGCGAGCAGCAGCAGTATGAGAAGTACTGGGGCCGGGGATCGGGTCACGGCAGTCGGTCTCGCGGTTGACCGGGCCACTGTATACGGCGCTGAATCGGGGTCAATAGCCCCCCGCTCTCAGCGTCGCAGCAGTATGAGGTCCCAGACGCCGTGGCCTTTGTTGATGCCCCGTCGTTCGAATTTGGTCTCGGGACGGTCGCCGCGATGATCCGAGAAACGGCCCGGGCCCGCGGTGTTTTCCAGCCCCTGGCAGTCGCTCACCACCTCCAGCATCTGCCGGGCGTAGTCTTCCCAGTCCGTCGCCAGATGCAGAAAGGCGCCGAGGGCGAGCTTGGGCAGCACCAGGTCCAGCCACGCCGGTTGAATCATGCGGCGCTTGTGGTGACGCTTCTTGGGCCAGGGGTCCGGAAAGAACACCTGAATGCCCGCCAGCGAACCGTCGGCGATGCCGTGGCGGAGCACCTCGGTCGCGTCCGCGCAGATCACACGCACGTTGTCGATGCGCTCGGTGTCCAGTTGGCGCAGCAGCCGGCCGACGCCGGGGCGGTGAACCTCGATGCCCAGATAATTGCGTTCCGGATGGGTGGAGGCCATTGCAGCGAGCGCGGCACCGTCGCCGAAACCGATATCCAGCACTGTTGGGGCATCTCGGCCGAACGCCGCCGGCAGGTCGATGACGGCCCCGTCGGCGTCGATGCCGAAGCGGGGCATCAGGGTGTCCAGCGCGCGTTGCTGGCCCTCGGTGAGACGCCCTTCGCGCCGAACGAAGGAGCGTACCGGGCGCCGTCGCGCGGTCTCGGGCTCTCTGGAGTCCGTCACAATGCCGGTTCCGTTCAGAAGAAGGTGCCGTCCAGGGGCGAGGAGGCGCTGGCGTAGCGCTTCCGGGGAATGCGCCCGGCGAGATGCGCCTCGCGGCCCGCTTCCACCGCCTTGCGCATGGCCGAGGCCATGAGCACCGGGTCGCGGGCGCCGGCGATGGCGGTGTTCATCAGCACGCCGTCGCAGCCCAGCTCCATGGCAACGGCCGCATCCGAGGCGGTCCCCACGCCGGCGTCCACGAGCACCGGCACTTCGGCGTTCTCGACGATGGTGAGGATGTTGTACGGGTTCTGGATACCGAGTCCGGAGCCGATGGGAGCGGCCAGGGGCATGACCGCGACGCAGCCCATCTGCTCCAGGCGCTTGGCGACGATGGGATCGTCGTTGGTGTAGACCATGACCTGAAAGTCGTCGGCCACGAGCTGTTCCGCAGCCTCGAGCGTTGCCGGGATGTCCGGGTAAAGGGTCTTTTCCTCGCCGAGCACTTCCAGCTTCACCAGATTGTGGCCGTCGAGGAGTTCCCGGGCCAGTCGGCAGGTGCGCACGGCGTCTTTGGCGGTGAAACAGCCCGCGGTGTTGGGCAGGATCGTGTAGCGCTCCGGCGGTATCACGTCCAGCAGGTTCGGCTCGTCCGGGCGCTGTCCGATATTGCTGCGGCGGATGGCGACGGTGACGATTTCCGCCCCGCTGGCGCGGATCGCCCGGTCCGTCTCTTCCAGGTCCTTGTATTTGCCGGTGCCCACCAGCAGGCGGGAGCCGTACTCGTGTCCGGCGATGATGAGTTTGTCGTCAGGCATGATGCTCGTCAGAAAGGTGAAAAGTCCTTGGGCCGCGTCGTGTTGCAGGTATCGGCGGTCATCCGCCGCCGATGGCCTGCACGATTTCCACGCGGTCGCCGGCACGGAGGCGGTACTCGGTGAACCGGCTGCGCGGCAGCAGGTCCTCGTTCACTTCCATCGCAATGCGCCGCCCGCCGAGCCCCAGTTCTTCCACCAGGTCCGCGGCGGTGGCGCCGTCACGCAACGGACGGCGTTCGCCGTTCACTTCGATGTCGATGGTTGCAGCGTCTGCGGTCATGATGCGTCATTCTACACCACTGTTCTGTGCGGGAGGCGCTTCAATTGGGCCCCCGCACAGCAAATGAATGGCGTTGCGGTGGTGTTTGTTCAAGGGAGACGCTGAGCGTCTCGCAAGGTCGACGGGGCTTGCGTGTGACGGTGAAAACCGCATACTAATGTGCGGATTGCGGCCGTAGTTCAATGGTAGAACTCCACCCTCCCAAGGTGGTAGTGCCGGTTCGATTCCGGTCGGCCGCTCCATTTCCCGAATCCCGGGCCGGGGCGCCCGCCTTTCGCAGCTTCCCTAAGCGAGCGTTTCGTTCTCGGCGGTACTCGTGGATTCCGCCGCTTGTTTCAAGGCCTCGATCCAGTCCACCTGGGGGTCGATGTGCTCGGCGCGTGGATCCATTTCCGTGATTATCGGGGTGGTACGGCCCATGGCCACGAACGGTGTGACCTTCTCGCCGGCCGGCATGCTCTCGCCGCGAGCGAGGAAGGCGGCGGCGCCGAGGAGCGCGCTCACCGCCGCCACGCAGACGAACAGGCCGCTCGGCCCCGCCAGGTCCATGACGCGGCCGATACCCACGGGGCCGATCACCGCCCCGACGCCCCAGATGAAGAGCATCGCCGCGGATACGCCGACGAAGTCGTGGGTGTCGATGCGGTCGTTGATGTGCGCCACCGCCAGGGGATAGAGCGTGAATGTCAGACCGCCGTAAACGGCGCCGAGCAGGGCGAGCAGCACGAATCCCTTGTCCGCGGTGAGCAGGATGACCACCGCGACGAGCAGCAGTACGGCGTTGACCGCGGCAATGAGCAGGCGCCGGTCGAAGCGGTCGGAGAGATGGCCGATGGGGTACTGAAGCATGACGCCCCCGAGGATCATCGCGCCCATGAAGGTGGAGACGCTGTCGACGCCGGCCTGGGCCATGACGAATACCGGCGCCAGGGTGAAGCCGGCCCCGTTGATGACGCCGGCACCCAGGCAGATCAGCACACCCAGCAGCGATGCGCGGCGCACGGCGCGAATGGCCATGCGGTGGCGCTGGGGCGGCGTGGGGTGTATCGCCCGGGTCAGTGTTACGGGTACCAGGCACAGGGCGAGGATGACGGCGTCGATCATGAAGAGCTCCGGCCCGCTTACCGGCGCGAGCCCGAGCAGGAACTGACCGCCGCCCAGCCCCGCGTAGCTGACGATCTGATAGATGGAGAACAGCCGCCCCCGGGCGCCGCCGGTGCCGCGTTCGTTGAGCCAGCTTTCGATGACCATGTACAGGCCGGCGAAGCAGAAGCCGGTGAACCCGCGGAGCACCGCCCAGGCCGGCGCGTGGACGAAAAGCCCGTGCAGCAGCGCCGATGCCGTTGCGATCGCCGCGAACACCCCGAAAGACCGGATATGTCCGGCGCGACGGATGATGGTCGCCGACAGGGCCGCGCCCAGCAGCATGCCCGCGAAGTACGTCGCCATCACGGCGCCGGTGACACCGTTGCTGTACGCCTCCACCTTCATCCGCACGCTGAGCAGCGTGCCCAGCAGGCCGCTGCCGGTCATGAGGATGGCGGTGGAGACTAGCAGTGCCGCGATCGAGGCCACCAGTGCCCGCATGGGGTGGCGTGATCTCCCTTTGTCGTGTTTGTGAGGCTGTGCACGGTGCCGACGGTATCGGCCGGGCCACTATGGAAGAGTCGAAAATACTCACGTTAAGCCACGTTGCGGCAGCTGTGAAGTGACCCGCGAAAAGGGGGAAAAATTCCTAGCCAAAGGGCGGGGGCGGTGTGCTACAAGATTAGATAAGGACAGGCGCCGGAGAACAACGAAGGAAACAAAAGCCGCCTCGGCAAGTTCTAATACCTTGAGGGCCATCGTGTCGGCGATGGCCGGCATCGGGGGCGCATACCGGTCGGGGGCTGACCGGGTCAACAGGAGGTGGTTGTATGGCGACCAGAAACGGCGGCAAACAGAACCAGCACGAGAAGTTCGTTGAATCGTTAAGCGCTTTCACCCGCGAGCATCGGGCAAAGCAGTGGGAGGGGACGTTTGCCGAGTTCCTTGACCAGGTCGTCGCCAAGCAGCCGGCGCAGGTCACCCGAACAAGTCACCAGTACATCTGGGACATGCTGCACTGGATGCAGCGCAAGGAGAGCGAGGAGTCGGAGGACGGTGAATTCCGGCTGTTCTCCCACGAGCTCTTCGGCATGGACAATTCGCTGCGGCGAATTATGGACTACTTCAAGGCGGCGAGCGCCGGCTCCGAGGTGGGGCGACGTCTGCTGCTGCTCCTCGGGCCGCCTTCCGGCGGCAAATCCAGCCTGGTCATTCTCCTCAAGCGCGGGCTGGAGGAATACAGTCACACCGAAGAGGGGGCGCTCTACGCCATCAAGGGGTCGCCCCTGCACGAGAACCCGCTGAACCTGGTGCCGTACACGCTGCGCTCCGAGTTCCGCGAGACGTACGGTGTGGACATACAGGGGGAACTTTCGCCTTACTGCCGGGCAGTGCTGGAGAACGAATACGACGGCGACTTCATGAAGTACCCGGTGGAGCGGGTCTTCCTGTCCGAGGCCAACCGCATGGGCGTGGGCACCTACGCGCCCCACGATCCCACCACCGCGGACATCGCCGACCTCATCGGCTCCGTGGACCTCTCCAAGGTGTCGGAGTACGGCGACGAGGGCGATCCACGGGCCTGGTCCTGGTCCGGCGCCGTCTACTCCGCCAGCCGCGGGCTGCTGGAGATGATCGAGATTCTCAAGGTGAAGCGCGAGTTCCTGTACCTGCTGCTCACGCTGACCCAGGAGAAGAACGTCAAGGTCTCACGCTTCCCGTTGATCCATGTGGACGAGACCATCGTCGCCCACACCAACCTGGCGGAGTTCCGCAAATTCCTGCAGGAAAAGGAGAACGAGGCACTTCTCGACCGTATGGTCATCGTCCAGGTGCCCTACACCCTGGATTACACGGAAGAGTCCAAGATC
>JASFMS010000013.1:0-11941 GCA_050117435.1 Ectothiorhodospiraceae bacterium
GGCGGATCACCGCACCCGCGGCAACGACTCGATCAAGCTCTACCAGTACCTGGCGACGGGCAAGCCCGTGGTCAGCACGAGCATGTCCCCAGCGGACCGGATGCGCGACGTGCTCTATGTCAGCGATAGTCCGGAGCGTTTTCACGGCCTCCTCGCCCTGGCGCTGGTGGAAAACGACGGCGCTCTGCGGGGGCGGCGTCGACAGATCGCGGCGGAGAACGCCTGGGAGCGGCGCGTGGAGCGTATCGTCGAGCGCTTCCGGGACCGGTTGTACGACGCCGACGCCGCCTGGCTGCAGAGGCCGGCGTCGTGACCCTGCGTCGCTCGGCGACCAACGCCGCGTTCTGGGGGCTGGCGCAGAAGTGGGGACACCACAGCGTCAAGCTGCTGGTATTCGTGGCCCTCGCCCGGCTGCTGGAACCGGAAAGCTTCGGGCTGGTGGCGCTGGCAAGCGTGTTCGTCTTGTTGGGCGAGACCCTGGTCGATCAGGGGTTTTCCGATGCCCTGGTACAGCGGCGCGCCCTCGGGCGCGCCCATTGCGACGCTGCGTTCTGGGCCAGCGCGTTCTGCGGCGTGGCGTTGTGCACGGCGTTCGTCGTCGCCGCGCCGCCCCTCGCCGCGGTGTTCGGTCAGCCCCGGCTCGGTCCCGTGCTGGCGGCGCTGTCGCCGGCGCTGCTGCTGGTGGCGCTGGGGAAAACGCACGAGGCACTGCTGCGCCGGCGTCTGGCCTTCAAGCCCATCGCCGGCATCGCCTTTGTCGCGGTTGTCGCCGGCGGCCTAACCGGTCTCGGCATGGCGATTTCCGGATACGGTGTCTGGAGCCTGGTCGGTCAGCAGCTGGTGCAGCGGCTGGTCCAGCTGCCCTGCCTGTGGTTCGTCAGCCGCTGGCGCCCCCGGGCGCGATTTTCCGTACACCATTTCCGGTCGATGCTCCGATTCGGCGCCAGCATCATCGGCATCAATCTGGTCAATTTTGCCAACCGACAGTCGGATCACTTGCTGATCGGGTACGTGCTCGGCCCCACCGCGCTCGGCTACTACACCGTGGGCTACCGGTTGTTGCGAATGCTGCTGGAACTGTTGCCGCACGCGCTCGTGCCGGTCGCCTTTTCCGCGTTCTCGCGCATGGGCACCGACCGCGTGCGCATGCGCGAGGCCCTCTACGAGGCAACCCGCGTGGTGTCGCTGGCCGCCTTTCCCGCCTTTTGCGGGCTGGTGCTGGTGGCGCCGGAGCTGATTCCCAGTGCATTCGGCGCCAACTGGCGCCCCAGCGTTCCGGTGCTGCAGGCACTGGCGCCCATCGGGCTGCTGCAGTCCGTGTCGCTGTTCTACCCGGCCGCCTTGAAGGCCTGCGGCCGGCCCGGCTGGGTCCTGCTGATCTCCGGCGTCAATGCCGTGGCCAACGTCCTGGCGTTTGCGGTGGTTGTGCCCTGGGGCATTACGGCGGTTGCCATGGCCTTCACGGTGCGGGGTTTTCTGCTCTGGCCCATGAGCTGGTGGGCCATAAACCGGGTGCTTGCCCTGGACGTCGGACGTTACGCCCGGGCGCTTGTTCCAGCCGTTACCGGCAGTGCCGTCATGGCCCTGGTCGTGGTTATCGGCAAGGCCACGCTTCCGGGCGGAATCGACGGTGCCGCCGTGGTGGGGTTCGCCGTTGCCATCGGCGCAGCCAGCTACGCCGCAGCGGTCTTCACGCTGGCTCCGACCGTCTTCCGGGAAACGCTCCGGCTCGTCAATCGCCGTCACTCCACCTGAACGGAGCAGGGTCATGACAGACGACAATCCCATTTTCATCGTCGGTATGCCGCGCTCGGGGACGACGCTGATGCGCGCCGCGCTGGCTTCCCACTCCCGCATCGCCATCGCACCCGAGACGCACTATCTCAATTACTGGCTGCGTGGGCGCGACGTCGAGCGGACGCCGACGCAGGCGGAGTTCGGCGAATTCTGGCGCCGGTTCGTCGGCAGCCGGCAATTCCGGGCGCTGGACATTGACGCGGGGGACCTCCGCTCGGTCCTGGACACGGAGGGAGTTCCGACGTGGCGGGGACTCTTTGCGGAGCTTCTGAGGGCCCATGCCCGGGGGCTCGGCAAGCCGCGCTGCGGCGAAAAGACACCGGCGCATCACGAGCACCTGGCGCGGCTGCTGGCGTGGTTCCCTCATGCCCGGGTGATCTTCATGATGCGCGATCCACGGTCGGTTGTGGCGTCTCTTCTGGACGCCCCCTGGGCACCGCCACAGTTGGAGCTGCACGCCTCGCGATGGCGGGATTGCGGCCGTGTGCTGCGTGCGTGGGAGGACGACGCCCGGGTGCTTCCCGTCTTTTACGAGGCCCTGGTCATCGACCCGCAGGAAGAGCTGAAGCGCGTCTGTGACTTTCTCAACGAGCCCTTCGACGCCGGCATGCTGGAACGCTCGGCGGTGGAGCTGGACCCGGCGGCCACCCGCGGAGACTGGGCGACGCGGCATTTCGCGCGGGCACGGGGGCCGTTCCGCAGCGACAGCATCGACCGCTGGCAGCAGCGCCTGGAACCCGGTCAGGTGTCCCTGATCGAGTACCTCACGCGCCGCGAAATGCGGCGTCTGGGCTACCGTCCCGTGACCGCCGGGCCGGGTATCGAAGCCTGGCTGGCTCTGCTTGTCCGTCGGGCCGGGGACCGGTTGCGTCGGGAGGTGCACCGCCGTCGGCAGTCCGCTGACCGGGGCGCCCGGGAGGCCCGGCAGCCGCCAGGAACAGACGGCACTGGCCGGTAGCGGTTTCCGAAGGCGGTCGCGACCCGCCGGCTGTCCGCGGTTCCCGAATCGCGTCATGGACGGCGGCCCGCCGAGACGACCGTCGCCGTCACACGACACGCCCCGGGAACGCCCGCCCCAGTGGCCGCGAGTTTGCCTGCCCCCCGAGACGTTGTTGCCTGGCAACGACGCTTCGGGACCGCCGGGGACATTCTCCGATCTGGGAAATTCTTCCCTAGCGCCGTATCTATCTGAATTTAAAGGGATGGCATGCATCCTGCTCTCTCCCGGGCCGCCAACGGTCGTGAGCGTCGCAGTTCACGTCCCTTCCGTCCACGAGCGGACTTCCGCTCAAGTAGGAAGCGACTCGAAGCCATGGGTACGACGGACACCGACAGACCTGCATACAAAGGCATCATCCTCGCCGGCGGATCGGGTACGCGGCTGCACCCGCTGACACTCTCGGTGAGCAAGCAGCTCATGCCGGTCTACGACAAACCCCTGGTCTACTACCCGCTTTCCACCCTGATGCTTGCCGGCATCCGAGACATCCTGGTGATCACCACGCCGCGGGATCGCGATTCCTTCCAGGAGCTGCTCGGCGACGGCTCTCAGTGGGGTATATCCCTGACCTACGCCGAGCAGTCCGAGCCCAGAGGCCTGGCGGACGCATTCATCGTTGGGCGCGAGTTCATCGGCAGTTCGCCGGTAGCGCTGGTTCTTGGGGACAACATCTACTACGGCCACGGTCTGCAGGACGGCCTGCGGCGCGCCGCTTCCCGCGAGCACGGCGCCACCGTGTTCGGCTACTACGTGAACGACCCCGAGCGCTACGGCGTCGTCAGTTTCAAAGCCGACGGAACCGTGGAGGACATCGAGGAGAAGCCGGAGCAGCCCCGGTCCAATTACGCGGTAACGGGCCTGTATTTCTACGACAACGATGTCGTGGACATCGCCGCCGAAATCCGGCCGTCGGCCCGCGGCGAACTGGAAATCACCGATGTCAATCGCGCCTACCTTCAGCGCGGCGACCTGCAGGTGGAACGCCTCGGACGGGGGATCGCCTGGCTGGATACCGGGACCCACGCGGCCCTGCAGGACGCCGCCGACTTCGTCCGCATCATCGAGCAGCGCCAGGGGCTGAAAATCGCCTGCCCCGAGGAGGTCGCCTGGCGCCAGGGCTTTCTGGACTCGGAAAGCCTCGCCCGGCGCGCCAACGCCCTCAAGCCCAACGGGTACCAGGCCTACCTGCTGGGTTTGCTGGAGCGTGGCGTGCGGCCATGAACGGTCGACCTCGGGAACCGCGGTCAGAAAGCCGCCGAGCGGGCAGAGACGCTCCGAAACACAGACGCACAGCAACACCGGAGGTGCTTCATGGCGATGCGTAGGCTACTGGTAACCGGCGGCGCCGGTTTCATCGGCACCAATTTCGTCCACTACTGGCTGGAGAATCACCCGCAGGACAGGGTTGTGGTTCTCGACGCGTTCACCTACGCGGGCAACCCGGAGAACCTGGCCGGTCTGGGCGACAATCCCGGGCTGCGGGTGGTGGAGGGCGACATCGACGACCGCCTGCTCGTGGAGCAGCTGCTGACCATGGAGTCACTGGACACGGTGGTGCATTTCGCCGCCGAATCCCACGTGGATCGCTCCATCGACGGGCCCGAGGCCTTCGTTCATACCAACACGGTGGGTACCCACAGCCTGCTCCAGGCGGTACGCCGGGTGTGGGGCTCCGGCAGTCGTACGTCGCGGCCGCGCTTCCACCACGTTTCCACCGACGAGGTCTACGGCTCGCTTGGCCCGGACGATCCCGCGTTTACCGAGGAAAGCGCGTTCGCCCCCAACTCGCCCTACTCGGCGAGCAAGGCCGCGTCCGACCATCTGGCCCGGGCCTACTTCCGGACCTATGACCTGCCGGTGACGGTAAGCCACTGTTCCAACAACTACGGGCCCTACCAGTTTCCGGAAAAGCTGCTGCCGCTGATGATCACGAACCTGCTGCGCGGCGAATCCCTGCCCGTTTACGGCGACGGCGGCAACATCCGCGACTGGCTGTACGTTGGCGATCACTGCCGCGCCATCGACGCCATTCTCGATCGCGGGCAGGAAGGAGCGACGTACGACATCGGTGGCGGCGAAGAGCGGACCAACGTGGATCTGGTGTACACGCTGTGCCGCCTCATCGACCGCCTTTTCGCCAGCGAGCCTTCCCTGCGCCGCCGCTTTCCCGCCGCTCCGCCCTCACGCGGTCGCGCGAGCGAGTCCCTCGTGACCTTCGTGCAGGATCGCCCCGGCCATGATCGCCGATATGCGGTGAATCCCGGCCGCATCGAACGCGAGCTGGGTTTCCGGCCGTCCGTGACCCTGGAGGAGGGTCTGGAACGCACCGTTCGCTGGTACATCGACAACCAGGGGTGGTGGGAGGCGGTGCAGGACGGCTCGTATCGCTTCGCACTGCCCCTGGGACGCGAAGGCGGGGAGCCGCGCGCGGCACGCGCCGGCGGTGCGGACTGATCCCGGGGCCACGGCCAACGCGGAGGGCTAGCCAGTGAACATCCAGATATTTGCCTATCTCACCACCTTTCTGTTCGTGGTTCTGCTGACGGACTTCCTGCGCCGGCAGGCGCTGCAGGCCGGGCTGGTGGACCGGCCCGACGCCCGCAAGCGCCACGTCGGCGCGATTCCGCCGGTGGGGGGCGAGGCCATCTTTTTCGGCTGTTTGCTCTGTGCACTGGCCATCGGCGTTCCGCCGGAACAGGTCCAGGCCCTGTTCACCGTGGGGGCCCTGGTGATGGTTCTGGGCGCGTTGGACGACTACCAGAGCTTCCCGCCCCAGGCGCGCCTGCTGGCACAGGCGGCCATCGCCGTGATGATGGCGGTGTTCGGCGGGGCCACCATCGACTCCGCCGGCGCCCTCGCGCCCGGCGGCCGACCGTTGGAGCTGGGCGCGTGGTCGCTTCCGATCACCGTGGTGGCCACGGTGGGCGTTCTCAACGCGTTCAACCTCATCGACGGCATGGACGGCCTTTCAGGCAGCCTCGCACTGGTGGCGCTGCTCGGCCTCGCGGTGCTGGACGGCGTTGCCGGCCACGGCGCGTTGCTGCCCCTCATGCTGGTGCTGATCAGCGGCGTCGCCGCGTTCCTGGCGCTGAACATGCGCTCGCCCTGGCGCTGGCGTGCAAGCGTCTTTCTCGGCGATGCGGGCAGCACCTTCGTGGGCTTCACCCTGTCCTGGCTTATCATCCGCCTCTCCCAGGGAGGTGATCCGGCGCTGTCGCCGGTGGTGGGACTGTGGTTGCTGGCGGTTCCACTCTACGACACGGGTTACCTGGTCTGCCGGCGTATTGCCCGGGGCCGCTCGCCCATGGCGGCCGACCGCCAGCATCTGCATCACTTCTTCCTGCGTGCCGGTTTCTCGGTCAACCAGACGCTCGCCATCATGGTCCCCGCGGCGGTGCTTCTCGCGACGCTGGGTGTGGGCGGTGTTCTGGCGGGAATCGGTGATCGTTGGCTGCTGGCCGGTTTCGCCGCCGGCTTCGCCGTCTATTGCGCGGGAATGACCCGGGCCTGGAAGTCACATCCTCGCATCCGGCGCCGTGTCATACGCCGGCTGCGCGGATCCACCGTAATGCCGGTGGTGGCCCGTTCCCGGGCCAATCTCCATCGCGACTGGCCGGAGCAACCGTTCGCGTCATGAGTAGAGATATCGCACCCCGCCGCGAACCGGATTCGGTCCCCCGGACGCCCGGCCAGGGGTTCGGCGCCGGCCAGCCCCCGGGAGGTCCGCCGCCGCAGGAGTCCGGCGGCCTGATGGATTACCTGCGGGTGCTGGCGCGAAACCGTCGACTGATGTTCCTGGTGATGGCGGCCGCGCTGCTCGGCGCGTTTGCATACGGCGTGCTCAGCACCCCCATGTACCAGGGGAAGGTCACCATTCACGTCCAGGCCAACGCGCCCGTCTACGTGCCTTCCATCAAGGATGTGGAAAGCCGTGCCGACGCGGAGACGTTCTACAGCACGCAGCTGGATATCATCCGCAGCCGCGCCGTGGCGGAAGCCGTGGTGAAAAAGCTCGATGAGCGCGAGCGTGCCGCGTTGCTGACGCCGTCCCTGAGCGAGCGTCTCCTGGGCGCGGTCGGAAGGCTGCGCCAGACGATTCTCGGTGACTCTCCTTCGGCTGCTCGGGAGAGCCAGGCGGGGGCCGGGGAGACCCCCAGCACCCGGCGGGTCGTCACCACGGTGAAGCAGAACCTCCAGGTGTTTCGGCGCAAGGACAGCGAACTGCTGGAGCTGAGTTATGACGCACCGTCCGCCGAGCTGGCGGCGCACGTCGCCAACCTGGCGGCGGAGGCGTATCGGAGCACCCAGGAAAACCAGCGCCTGCAGGTCAGCGAGCGCGTTCAGAACTGGCTGTCCAGTCAACTGGGCGATCTGCGCTCGGAGCTGGAGCAATCGGAGAAGGCGGTTCAGGAGTACAAGAAGAAGCACGGCCTGCTCGACTCCGGCGATCTCAACGAGCTCAAGGGCAAGAAGCTCTCCACCGTGAGCCAGGACCTGCTGGACGCCCGGGCCAAGCGCATACGCGCCGAGTCCCGCTACAAGCAGGTTCAGAATGCCGACGACGCGGACGCGGTAGTTGCGGTGCTGGACAACCCCGTCGTCCAGCAGCTGCGCATGCAGCAGGCCAAGCTGCAGGCCGAACTCGACCAGCTGAGCACCCGCTACGGCGAGCGTGCACCCAAGGTGCAGTCGGTGCGCGCCGAGCTGCAGTCCACCACGTCGAAGCTGCGCTCGGAAATAGCGCGCGCCAAGGCCTCGCTGCGCAAGAGCTACCGCGAAGCCAAGGCAACGGAGAAGCGCCTCGAGCAGTCGCAGGCGGACGTCAACGAAGGCGTGCGCTCCCAGAGCGACGAGACCCTGGAACTGGCCAAGCTGGAGCGGGAGGCGGAGACCAACCGGCAGCTCTACCAGGCGTTCCGCAATCGCATGAAGGAGACTCGGCTGGCGGGAACCATGGGTGCGCCGGGAATCCGGGTCATCGACGCGGCGCGCCCGTCCGGTTCGCCCTTTTCACCCAATTTCCCGCGCCTGCTCGGAATCGCCGGGTTATTGAGTTTCTTCATCGCCGTCGGGCTGGCATTCCTGCGCGAGAACCTGCGTCGGACGGTGCACACGCCCCAGGCCGCCGAGCAGCGGTTCCACTTCCGCAGTCTGGGTGTGGTGCCGCGGGTGAGTCTGCGGCGGCCGGCGACCCTGCCCCGACTGGCGTCCCTGGACCCCGGTTGCGAGTTCACCGAGGCAGTGGGAGCCATACGTACCCGCCTGCAGATCGCCGGCGGCGAGGGCGGCCCCCAGGTAATGCTCGTTACCTCCGCCCTGCCCAGTGAGGGCAAGAGCACCCTGAGCAGCAATCTCGCATCCAGCTACAGCCAGCTGGAGCGCACTCTGCTGATCGACGCCGACCTGCGCCGTGGCAGCGTCTCCAGCGAATGGAAGTCGGCGGGGCTCAGCGATTTCGTGCTCGGCCGCGCGCAGCTCAACGCCTGCGTGGGCCAGGACAACGTGTCCCCGAATCTCTTCGTCATGGGGAAAGGGCAGGCGACGGCCAATCCCCTGGACTTTTTCGCCGCCCCGGAGCTGGCCAGCGCGCTGGCGGAGCTGCGGCGGCATTTCCAGCGCATTGTCATCGATACGGCGCCGGTGCTCAGCGTCAGCGATGTGGAGCTCATGGGCCGCTTCACGGATGGCGCCGTGGTGGCGGTCCGCGCCGGCCGCTCCCCCACCGAGGCGGTGACGGAGACGCTGCGACGGCTCTATCAGGCAGGGGTTCCGGTGCTCGGACTCGCCCTGACCCAGGTGGACATGAAGGAGATCAGTCACTATGGCGGCTACAGCTACGGCTACGGCGCCTCCTGAAGGCAGCGGCGCTCGCACGCCGCGCGTGTATATCGCCGTGCTCAACTGGAACGGCTGGGGCGAGACGATCGCCTGCCTGGAGAGCGTTCTCCGCAGCGATTATGCGGATTTTCGGGTGGTTGTCTGTGACAACGGCTCCACCGACGGTTCCCTGGAGCACCTGCGGGCGTGGCTGGACGGCGATCTGGAGGCGATCCCACCGGCGCATCCACGCGTGGCCCGCCACCTGCGGCCGCCGTTGCGCAAGCCCCTGGATTATCAGGAGCTGAGCCGGGACGAGGCCGAACAGGGCGCTCCTACGGGCCGGAATGCACCTCTGGTATTGATCCGCAACGACGCCAATCTGGGTTACGCCGGCGGTAACAATGTCGCCCTGCGCTACGCGATGGCCTGTGGTGACGCCGACTACGTCTGGGTGCTCAACAACGACGTGATCGTCGCCCCGGAGGCGCTGGCGAGGGTGGTCTCCCGCGCCGACCGCGACCCGGGGATTGGTCTTTGCGGGTCGACCCTGCTGGATATGGATGACCCCGACCGCGTTCAGGCCCTGGGCGGCGCCAGCTTCAATCCCTGGCTCGGCACCCACCGCCACCTGGGCGCCGGCCGCCGCGACATTCCGCTGAACGGCAAGGCCGTGGAGCGGCGGATGCACTACGTGGTCGGCGCCTCCGTGCTGGTGTCCCGGGACTGGCTGCACAGGGTGGGGCTGCTCTGCGAGGACTACTTCCTCTACTTCGAGGAGATCGACTGGGCCGTCCGCGGCCGGGGGCGCATGCGACTGGGGTACGCCCCCGGCAGCCACGTCTATCACCACCAGGGCGCCAGCGCGGGAAGTCCGGCGGCGGCCGCGGCGACTGACTGTCTGGCTATCCGCAATCGGCTCATGTTCGCGCGCAAGCGCCTGCCCTGGGCGGTGCCCACGGTATGGCTGGGCCTGCTCGGCGTGCTCGTCAACCGCATCCGGCGTGGTCAGGTGGACCGCGTAAAACCCATCGTCGAAATCATGTTCGGCCGCAGCCGCGCCGCCTGAGGGCGCGGAAAGGCAACGCCGCTGCCATGACGGTAACTGCTCACCAACACAGGTCGATGCCCGGAGGCCTTTCGGCGCTCCTGCTGCTTTTCGTTCTGACCGTGTCGCCGGGCGCTCCGGCAGCCGGGGCATCCGGCGTCACGCTGGTCGAGAAGGGGCAAGACCCGCTGCCGGTCGTTGTCGCCCCTGACAGCTCGGCGACGGTGCGCCACGCGGCCCGGGAGCTTTCCGGCTACCTGGGGCGGGTAAGCGGTGCGGACTTTGCCGTCGTCACCGACGTTCCGTCCGATCGCCCGGCGATACGCCTGCGCGTGAGCCGCGACAGCGACCTCGGCGAGGAGGCGTACCGTATTCGCACTGCCGCCGGCGGGCTGGAAATCGTCGGCGGCGGCGATCGCGGTGTGCTCTACGGGGCCTACGACGTGCTGGAGCGCTATGCAGGGGTACGCTGGTATGCGCCGGATTACACACGAGTTCCCAGCCGCCCCACCTTGAGCCTGCCGCCACTGGACGTCCGTCGCGCACCCCGGTTCGGTTACCGGGAAGTGTTCTTCCGCGAGGCGGACGACCCGGCGTACAGCGCCCATAACCGCTTGAACGGCCGCTCCGGACAGCGCCTCACCAAGACGCGGGGCGAGCGGCCCGGCGAATTCACGCCGCTGCGTCGGCTGCGCATCTTCAACCTCGTGCCCCCGGACCGCTATCGCGGCGACCATCCCGAATACTACGGCGGCGGCCAGCTGCGTTTCGCCGACCCCGCCGTGCAGCGCATCGCCGCCGACGCCGCCCGGGATTTTCTCTCCCGCTGGCGGGAACGCGGCCATCGCTACCTGGTGATCGAGCCGGCGGACCGGGGGACCTACTACCACGAGGGGCGTGACGGTCGCCTCATCGAGCGGTACGAGTCGCCTTCGGCCGCCTACGTGGACTTCGTCCGCGCCATCGCCGAGGCGGTGGGCGAGGCGTACCCCGATGTCACCGTTCTCGCCCTGGCCTACGGCTGGAGCCGCGAGCCGCCCCGCGGCATGGATCTTCCCGAGAACATGGGCGTCATGTTCGCCCCCATAGCCCGGGATCACGGACGCCGGTTGGACGCCGAAGCCAACCGGGCGGCGCGCCGCGACCTCATCGGTTGGAACGGTCTCACGCATCATATCGTCTACTGGGGCTATCAGACGGACTTTGCCGGCTACCTTCAGCCCTACCCCAATCTGGATACCCTGGACGGGGACGCGTCGGTTCTCGATGCCGCGGCGGGCGTGGAAGGCTGGTTCGCCCAGGGCGCCTACAACACCGTCGGGGCGGAGTTCTCGAATCTGCGCACCTGGGTGCTGGCCCACCTTATGTGGGATCCCGCGCGCAAGGCACAGACCCTGATCGACGATTTTCTCCAGGGCTACTTCGGCGACGCCGCCCCCTGGGTCCGGGAATACATCCGCCTGCTGAATGCCTCCGCGGCCGCTGCCGGCGAGCGGCTGGGAACCAAGGTGCCGCCCAGCGCCGCCTATCTGGACACCGATACGCTGCGACAGGCAGAAGCGCTCTTCGATCGCGCGGCCCGGGCCGTGGCGGACGACCCGGCGCGGAAGCGCCACGTCCGCAGCGCCCGGATGGCGGTGGACTATGCGGTGCTTGCCAGTCCGGAGGTGCCGGACGGCGCCTGGGTGAACCGGCGTGCGCGTCTTCAGCGGCTGGAGTCGTCGATGAAAGCCGTCGGGATGAGCGCCTACCGGGAGGGACGCGGGCATCCGCCGAAGGAACTGCTGGCCGCACTTTCCATCGACCGGCAACGCCCGACCGTCCCCGAGGTCTGCCGCGGGAAACCCGCCACATCCTGCCGCCGTGCCCAGGACCTGGCGTTCGACCTCGCCGGCGGCGCCCGCATCGTCGCGGACACCGCCGCCTCCGACGGGGCGGCGGCGCGACAGGATGGCGACCGACGCGCCTGGGGCATCCAGCTGCCGCTGGATCGACTGCTCCCGGCGCAGGGTGACTGGCGGGTCTATCTGCAGGTGCGCGTCGAAGGCGGTGACGAGGGCACGCTGCTCAAGTCCGGCGTCTATCCCGGCCGTCATCGCAGCGTTCAGCGGGAGGCGCTGGGGGCCGACGACGGCTACGCGCTGGTCGCCCTGCCGGGAACCTGGCAGGCGGACGCCAGCCGCTATGTCTGGGTGGCGCCGAAGGCGGACGCCGGCATTGACGCCGTCTACGTGGATCGAATCGTGGCGGTGCGGGAGGACGGTTCATGACCCGCTATG
>JASFMS010000014.1:0-11611 GCA_050117435.1 Ectothiorhodospiraceae bacterium
CAGGGCGCTTGCCAGCGTCGCGACACCGTCTCCGGGGGAAGCCCGGGGGCGCCATGGATCCGGTGGTCACGAGCGCGTCGCTGGCCGCCATCGTTGTCACCATGATCCTCGGTGTGAGCGCTTCAGGGACGTTTGCCCGATTTCTCTCTGGTGCCCGCAACGCTCTTTCACCCGTGCTGCAGTGGTATTACGTGCTCCTGGTCGCGTTTTTCCTGGCCCTGGTGATCTGGTTGGGGGTCGGGCGCTACAAAAACGTGCGCCTTGGTCATGACGACGAGCGCCCGGAGTTTCGCCTCTTCCCCTGGCTGTCCATGCTGTTCGCGGCGGGCACCGGCGTCGGCCTGCTTTTCTGGAGCATCGCCGAGCCGGTGACCCACTATCTTGGAAACCCGTATGTGGCGGCCGGGCAGACGCCCGAGGCGGCGGTGGCGGCCCTGCGGCTCACCTTCTTCCACTGGGGACTGAACGGCTGGGCGATTTTTTCCATCGTCGGTCTGCTTCTTGGGTATTTCAGTTACCGGAAGGGCTTGCCGCTCACTGTCCGCTCGGCACTGTATCCGTTGATCGGTGAGCGCATTTTCGGGTTCTGGGGCAATGCCGTGGATACCTTCGCGGTGGTCGCCACCGTTTTCGGCATTACCACGACGCTGGGGCTCGGCGCCCGCCAGATGAACTCGGGCATGCAGGCGCTGTTCGGGACGCCGGTGAGCAACGGCACGCAGATGGTTATCGTCGTGGTGGTAACGCTGTTGGCAACCCTTTCGGTGGTTTCCGGTCTGCGCCGTGGCGTGAGGGTTCTCAGCGAGATCAATATCTACCTGAGTTTCCTGCTCCTCGCCTATTTCCTTCTGTTCGGACCCACCAACTACCTGTTGGCCCTGTTCGTTCAGGCTTCCGGCGACTACCTGGAGAACCTGGCGGCAATGTCGTTTTTCACGGACGCCAACGGCCAGGGGCGCTGGGTTAGCCAGTGGACGGTGTTCTACTGGGGCTGGTGGATCGCGTGGTCGCCCTTCGTCGGCATGTTCATCGCTCGCATCTCCCGGGGGCGCAAGTTTCGCGAATACGTCATGGGGGTTCTGCTCGTACCCACGCTGGTAACCTTCGTCTGGGTGACGGTATTCGGCGGCACCGCGCTGCACATCGAGCTCTTCGGTGACGGCGGCATTGCCGGCGCCGTCAACCAGGACGTGGCGCAGGCGCTGTACGTCACCATCGATGCCGTCGGCGCGCCGGGCGTCGTGGCGCTCGCCGCCGGGGTGGTCGCCACCGCATTGATCGCAATCTACTTCGTGACGTCCGCGGACTCGGGAACCCTGGTGATTACCACGATTCTCTCCCGCGGCGGCAGCAATCCGCCCATCGCGTTTCGCATCGTCTGGGGGCTGATGGTGGGTGTGCTCACGGGAATTCTGCTGCTTGCCGGCGGTTTGCCCATGCTACAGGACTCCGTGGTCCTGGCCGGTGTTCCGTTCTCGGTAATCATGCTGGTCGCCGTGGCTGGCTTCCTGCGCGCCCTCCAGTACGAGCGTTTCGCCCCGCTGACGGGGCGGCGGGCCCGGCGGGCGCGGGAGCCTTGGACGGGGGAGGACTGAGGTGTTGGTTGATCGGTTGATCGGTTAGTCGGTAGGGCGTGCCGTGCGCACCGCAACAGGCCGCGGACCAGCAGCGGGACTGTTTTGCCGCCAGCCCAGTCCGCAGCGCACGGTCCACAGTCCTTTCCCTCCTCTTCCATCTGCTATGGTGTTCCCATGTCGGAGAGTGCCCGTCTCGAACCGATGCGTCCGGACGCCCGGTTCGCGCGGGATTCAAGTCGTTCAGCCATGGGGAGAGTGGAATGTCGGGTCGATCTCGGTGGAGTGTGGCGGTTCTGCCCGGTGACGGCATCGGACCGGAAGTGACGGCCGTCACGGTGGACGCGCTGAGGCACCTGACGAAAAACTCCGGGCTGCAAATCGATTTCACCGAATTTCCCTGGCCGTCGACGGCCTGGCACCGGGATCACGGCGAGCTCTGGCCGGAGGACTGGCGCGAGCAGTTGGGGCGGTTCGACGCTTTGCTGCTGGGCGCGCTGGGCGATCCGGGGCCACGGGACGATCCGAACCGTTACTGGCTTCCGGACGCCGTTTCGCTGTCGCCGCTTCTGGAGATCCGCAAGGGATTCGACCAGTGGGCCTGTGAGCGCCCGGCCACCCTGCTGGACGGCGCGCCCCAGTACCTGGCGGACGAGCGCGCGCGCGACGTTGACATGCTGGTGGTGCGCGAGAACAGCGAGGGCGAGTATCTGGGCCAGGGCGGACGGCTCGCTCCGGGGAGCGAGCGGGAGGTCGCCACCCAGGTGGAGGTGTTCACCCGCTTCGGCGCCGAGCGAATCTTCCGGCATGCCTTCGAGCGCGCCCGGCAACGTGCCGCCGAGCGGGAGGCGGGGCGCCGCCGGGATCGGCGGTTTGCCACACCCGGGGGCGAGGCCCGCGCCCAGGTCTGCCTCATCACCAAGCGCAACGCGCTGCGGTACTGGGGCGAGATGTACACCGAGGTCTTCGAGGCGGTGGCCGGGGACTATCCGGATATCGCGACGCATCACGAGCTGGTGGACGCCGCCTGCATGAAATTCGTCACCAGCCCGTGGCTGTTCGACGTGGTGGTGGCGAGCAACCTCCAGGGCGACATACTCACGGACCTTGCCGCCGTGCTCGCCGGCGGTATGGGGGTCGCGCCGTCCTGCAACCTCAACCCGTCGGATCGCAGCCAGCCGCCCATGTTCGAACCCACCCACGGGAGTGCGCCGGACATAGCCGGCCAGAACAAGGCCGGCCCGCAGGCAATGATGCTGACGGCGGCCATGATGCTCGACTGGATGGGCGAGGAGGACCCGGCGGCGGCGGAACAGGCGCGGCGTCTGCGCGCGGCCGTGGCGTCGGACCTCAGCGAGCACGGGGTCCGGCCGCGGCCCACTACCGAGATCGCGGCCTCCGTGATGGGCCGGCTCGACTGATTGCGGCCTTTTCGGAGATCTCCACATTCGGGGGACGGCTGCCGCTCCCCCAAACGGTCAGCGCAGGGAGACCAGACCATGACTGAGCATACCGGACACCTTTCCCCATTGCTCAAGCAGTCCAGCGGCGTCAACGCCGTCCGCGGCGAAGGCTGCTATCTCTACGACGAGAGCGGGGAGCGATACCTGGACTTCACGTCGGGGATCGGCGTGCTCAGTACCGGGCACTGCCATCCCAAAGTGGTGGAGGCGGCGCAGGAGCAGGTGGGGCGGCTGGTCCACGGTCAGTACGCCATCGTCCGGCACCCGCCGATCCTGAAGCTTTCCGAGAAACTGGGCACGCTGATGCCCGGAAATATCGACAGCTTCTTCTACGCGAACGCGGGGACCGAGGCCATCGAGGCGGCATTGCGTCTTTGCCGCCAGGCAACGGGCAAGCCGAACATGATCGTCTTCCGCGGCGGTTTCCATGGCCGCACCATGGGGTCGCTGTCCATGACCACATCCAGCTCGCCCATCCGGGCGGGGCTTCAGCCCATGATGGGCGGCGTGGCTGTGGCGCCTTATCCGGATACCTTCTGGTACGGCTGGGACGAGGAGACGACCGCCAGATTCTGCCTGCGCGAGTTGGACCATATACTGCAGACATACAGTGTGCCGAAGGAGACCGCGGGCATGCTGGTGGAACCGGTGCAGGGGGAGTCCGGCTATGTTCCGGCGAACACCACCTTCCTGCAGGGGTTGCGAGAGCGCTGTGACCGCCACGGCATTCTCCTGGTGATGGACGAAGTGCAGTCCGGCAATGGCCGTACCGGCCGCTACTGGGGACATGACCACTTCGATGTGGTGCCGGACGTGGTCGTGACCGCCAAAGGCGTGGCCAGCGGGTTTCCGCTATCGGTTGTCGGCGCGGCGGACGATCTCATGGCCCAGGGCTGGCTCGGTTCACAGGGCGGCACCTACGGCGGTAACGCGGTGGCGTGCGCGGCGGCGCTTGCGACCATCAATGTCATCGAGGAAGAAGGACTGGTGGAGAACGCCAGGGAACGCGGCGAGCAGCTGCGGGGACGCCTGGAGGATATCGCCGGGCGTTACCCGGAGGTCGCCGACATTCGGGGCAAGGGGCTGATGCTCGGGGCCTACATGGTGGATCGGGAGGGCAACCCCGACGGCCAGCGTTCCGCCAGTCTGCTCAAGGAGTGCGAGCGTCGTGGGCTGCTACTCATCAAATGCGGGGCCTATGGCGGTCAGATCGTGCGCTGGCTGCCTCCGCTCATCGCCGACGCCGAACAGGTGGACTGGGCGGTGGACCAGTTTGAAGCGGCGCTGGACGCCACGCGCTAAACCGTTCTGGCTGCTGCCGGCGCTCGGGGCGTTGTGCCTCGTCGCCGGCAGGCCGGCGTCCGCCGGTGATCAGGGCTGGACCCGCGAGCAGAAGCTGGTCGCGGCGAATGTCGCCGTGGCCGGTGGGATATTGACCTGGGGCGCGTTCGCCTGGGATTACGGCTCCAGCGACTACAACATCCGCAGCGAAGGCTGGTTCGGCGAGAACACCAGCCACGGAGGCGCCGACAAGACGGGGCACTTCTACGCCGCGTATGTTTTCAGTCACGGATTTGCCGGCGCCTACCAGCACTGGGGTTACGACCGGGAAACAGCCGCCCGGTACGGCGCTTTCTCCTCATGGGGCGCCACCGCGCTGATGGAGGTTGGCGACGGTTTCAGCGACTTCGGATCCTCCTACGAAGACCTGGTGATGAACACGGCGGGCGCCGCCGCGGGCTGGCTGCTGTACCGCTCCCCGTCGCTGCAGCGGAAGCTGGATTTTCGCGTCCAGTACTGGCCCGGCTTTGACGAATCGGACATTACCACCGACTATGAGCGCCTGAAGTACCTGGCGGCCGTCAAACTGGGCGGTTTCGATGCCTTTCGCGACACCCCTCTGCGATGGCTGGAGCTGCACGCGGGGTATTTCACCCGAGGCTACGAGGATGTCAGCGTCGATCGCGAGCGCAATGTCTTCGTCGGCCTCGGCATCAACCTGTCCGCGCTGCTGGAGGGCGCCGGATGGCACAAGAGCGCGACCTTCCTGCGCTACTACCAGCCACCGGGTACCAGCCTGCAGTGGACCCACGATCTGAACGACTGAAATCGCAAGCCGGGGCAATGTCGGCGTGAACCGGAAGTAGCCCGGACCGGCGTCGCCCCGGGCCCAATGGTGTGTTCAATTGGACTACTTTCGCTTCATCATCGAAAACCGCCGTTTCCTGGCATTCGGTGTTCTTCTTGCCGGGCTTTCCAGCTATGGGCAGACCTTCCTCATCTCCCTTTTCGGCGGCCAGATACGCGCGGAGTTCGGCCTGTCCAACGGTGACTTCGGCATGGTCTACTCCGTTGCCACACTGGTAAGCGGCTTCACGCTCATCTGGTTGGGGCGACAGCTGGACCGTCTGGACCTGAGGCTGTTCACGGCGCTGACCCTGCTCGGCGCGTTTCTCGGCTGCATGACCATGGCGACAGCCAACGGTCTTGCCATGCTCGGCGCCGCGTTCCTGCTGCTGCGGATCTGCGGCCAGGGCCTGATGATGCACACGGCGCAGACGTCCATGGCCCGCTACTTTGCGGAGGGGCGGGGCAAGGCGGTGAGTATCGCCACGCTGGGGCTGCCGGTGGGCGAAGGGGTATTTCCGGCAATGCTGGTGACGGTGGCGGGAGCCATCGGCTGGCGCGGCACCTGGGGCGGCATGGGAGCCGTGTTGATCGTGGTGGTCCTGCCGTTCGCTCTGTGGTTGCTGCGCGGGCACGCGGAGCGCCACGAGCGTCTGCTCGCGCACGAGCGTTCCGTGACAACGGGCAACGGGGGCGGTGTCGTGGAATGGCGGCGCCGGGACGTGCTGCGTGACCGGCGCTTCTACCTGGTGCTGCCGTCAGTTCTGGCGCCGCCGTTCATCATGACCGCCCTGTTTTTCCATCAGGTTCCGCTGGCGGCGGAAAAGGGCTGGACGCTGCAGTGGCTCGCCAGCTGCTTCGTCGGCTTCGCGGCCAGCCACATCACTGCCCTGCTCCTGTCCGGACCGCTGGTGGACCGGGTGGGTGCCCAGCGCATCCTGCCCTTCTACCTGTTGCCGCTGGCGGTCGCTCTACTGGTGCTGGTGAATCTGGATCAGCGCTTTGCCGCGTTGGCCTACCTGATGCTCGCGGGCATCAGCATCGGAGTGACCGGCACGGTGATGGGGGCGCTGTGGGCGGAGCTCTACGGCGTCAAACACCTGGGTGCCATTCGTGCGCTGGCCCATAGCCTTATGGTGCTGTCCACGGCGGTCGCACCGGGACTGGTGGGGGAGCTGCTGGATGCCGGGTTTACCATGGCGGACACGGCGGCGGCGCTGTTCGTGTGGGTGATACTCGCCTCGGTGCTGGCGTGGTTCGCCGGGGCGCAACGCGCAAGTGTCCCCGCAGGCGAAGCCGGGTAGTCGACGCGGGTGGAATGCACGGGCACCGACACGCGGTCGGTGCCCGGCCGTGCCGCTACAGGGCGGTTGGAACCGTCTGGGCCTCGGTGAACTCGAACAGCCCTTCAATTCCCCCTTCGCGTCCGTACCCGGACTGCTTCATGCCGCCGAACGGCGCCTCCGGCGTCGGCCCCGTGCCGGTGTTCAGGCCGGCGTGGGCGAACTGCAGGCGCTCGATGACGCCGAGGCCGCGTGATTCGTCGGCGGTGAAGACATAGGAAGCGAGGCCGAACTCAGTATCGTTCGCCTTCTGCACCACCTCGTCGTCGGTGTCGAAGGTAACCATCGGCACCAGCGGGCCGAAGGTTTCCTCGCGGTTGCATACCGCCTCCGACGGCACGTCCAGCAGAACTGTGGGCGGATAGTAGGTTCCACCCAGGCCGGAGAGCTGTCGTTCGGTCATTTTGCGGGCACCCTTGGCGAGGGCGTCGTCCACGTGGCGCTGTACCTTCGCCACCGCGTTCTCGTCGATCAGCGGTCCGATGTCCGTGCCTTCCTCCAGGCCATTGCCCACGGCCAGCTTGTTGACACGTTCGGCCACCTTCTCCGCGAATTCCTCCGCCACCGACTTCTGCACGAAGATGCGGTTGGCGCAGACACAGGTCTGCCCGCCGCCGCGGAATTTGTTGCCGATCAGGTTATCCGCGGCGCTCTCCAGGTCGGCGTCGTCGAACACGATGAACGGCGCATTGCCGCCCAGTTCCAGCGTCAGGCGTTTCACGCCGGGTGAACTCTTGGCGATCAGTTCGCGGCCCACTTCCGTGGAGCCGGTGAAGCTGACTGTTCGAACCGACGGCTGGTCGAAGAAGGTATCGGTGATTTCCCCCGCCGGTCCCGTGACCAGGCCGACCTTGCCGGCGGGCAGGTCAAGCTCCCGGTCCAGCAGTGTGAACAGGGCGATCATGGTCAGCGGTGTTTTTGACGACGGCTTGATCACGCTCGCGCAGTCCGCCGCGAGGGCGGCCGAGAGCTTCTTGGCGATCATGCCGATGGGGAAGTTCCAGGGCGTAATCAGGGCCACAACACCTGCTGGCCGGTGGTAGACGGTCCACTTGCAGCCCTTGGGCTGCTCCTCCAGCGTACGTGGTTCCAGGTGATGGATGTTCTCGCCGCAGTAGCGGAAGAAGCCGGCGGCATAATCCACTTCGCCCTGCGCCTCCTTCCACGGCTTGCCGTGCTCCATGGTCAGAATGCGGCCGATCTCTTCACGGTTGGCGCGCAGTACGCGGTCGATCTCCAGCAGCCAGCGCTTGCGTTGCTCCAGGCTGCTGCGCCGCTCCTGGGCGGCGGTGGCCGCCTCCACGGCGCGGACCGTCTCGTTGCGGCCCATTCGCGGCACGTCGGCCAGATGCGAGCCGTCCGCGGGATTGGTGACTGCCAGGGTGGCGCCGCTGTCCGCGCCCACCCAATTGTTCGCGATGTAACCGTTCAGATGGGGAAGTAGGGGCGATTCGATCATGGCATACGCTCTGTTGAGAATTGCGAGGATGTGACTGCGGTGCGCCGCCACACGTCGGCGCCCCGGTAAGTATAGAGATCTGTGGCCCTGTATCTTTTGGGGTGCGGATCCGGGCGCCGATTTTCAACGAGTGTATCCCAACCGGCATACGTTTTCGTCAACGTTCCCGTGGCAACGTCTGAAGAGGGGCATAGCCAATTCGCCGGGAGAATTCATATACCCCCTGGGGGTTCGCTTCAGGCGCGCCATGCTGCGGTCTGGAAACAGGCTTGACCGTCTGTCAAGGGGGGCATACGCTCGCGCTCAGTGGCGGTGAAAAAAAGGGGAGCGTCCGAAATGGTTAATCCGGTAGAGATGGATCAGTACGAGCACACGGCGGCGCCGCTTTTCAGTCCGGCGTTGCAGGCCATTCCCATGCCCGGTATCCGGCGCATGATCAATATGGCCGCGAACATGAACGATGTGATCCATCTGTCCATCGGCCAGCCGGATTTCCCCACCCCCCAGCACATCATCGATGCGCACGTGGACGCGCTGCAGGCGGGCCAGACCGGCTACACTCTGGACGCGGGCCTCCCGGAGTTGCTCACCGCGCTCAAGGAGTACTATTCGGCCCGCTACGAGCGGGAACTGACCGAGGACAACATCCTCGTTACCACCGGCGCCACGGAGGCCATGTACCTGGCGCTGAGCGCCACGGCGGCGCCGGGGCGTCAGTTCATCGTCACGGACCCGACCTTCCTGCTCTATGCACCGCTGATTCGCATGAACGGCGGCGAGGTGAAGCTTATCCCCACCCGCGCGGAGCACGGTCACCAGATCGATCCCCAGGAAGTGATCGACGCCATCGGGATGCGGACGTTCGCGATCATACTGAACTCGCCCAGCAATCCCACGGGCACGGTGTACCCGCGGGAGACTATCGAGGCCATCGTGCAGGAGGCGGCGTACCGGGGTATCTATGTTTTCAGCGACGAGGTCTATGACCACATTCTGCTGGACGACATGGATTTCCCCAGCGTGATCCGCTGCACCTCGGACCTGGACCACGTCATGGCCATCAGCAGCTTTTCCAAGACCTTCAGCATGGCGGGGCTGCGTATCGGCTGGATCATCACCAGCCAGGGCGCGATCAAGAAGTTGCGGCGCTATCACATGTTCACGACCACGGTTGCCAACACGCCGGCGCAGTGGGCGGGCGTGGCAGCACTCACCGGCGATCGCACCTGTGTGGATGACATGATCGCGGAATATCGGCGACGCCGGGACCGCGTGGTAAACCTGGTGAGTGAGACGCCGTATCTGACCGGCTACTGGCCCCAGGGGGCGTTCTACATCTTCCCGTCGCTGCCGGAGAACACCGACGGCACCTCGCTGGCTCTGCGGATGCTCGAGGAGATCGGGGTGTGCGTGATTCCGGGCGATGCCTTCGGCGAGACCACGCCGAACGCCATTCGCATCAGCTATTCCAATTCCATGGACGAGATCGAGCGTGCGTTCGAGCGCATGATTCCCTGGTTGGCCAAGCAGAAGCTGGGTCCACGCTGACCGACGTTCGCGGCGCGGACCGCGCCGCGAAAAACCAAGGGCCGCCCTTAAGCGGCCCGTCCCCGTTGTCCACCCCCTCATCCGCGGCGACACGCCGCTTCGCCGTTACGCCGACTTCTTGCGCTGTTCTGCCTGGCCGCCGGAGGCTTCCATGGCCTCGGTGGTTTCGCGGCCCACCTTTTCCACGTCCTCGCTGAAAGACTTGCCCATGTCACTGAGGATCTTGAAGTCCTCGTTCACGGCTTCGCCCAGGTCGCGCATCAGACGGCCCTGTTCTCCGACGAAACGCCGCAGCGACTCCGGGTCATTAACTTCCATGGCCGCGCGGGCCTGGCCCAGTGCCAGGTCCATGTAACGGCGCATGGTGTCCAGCTGGAAGTGGAGTACACGCTCGGTAAAGTTCAGGCCCACCTGCGCGGCGTGGCGGCTTGGCGCGAACATCCGTCGCATATCGTCCGGGTTGGTCTGGGGATACATCACGGCGAGGCCTCCTTGGAGTCTTGCTCCATCTCTTGCCTTTGAGGGGGCTGTCAGACTAGCACCGCAACTGCAGTGCAACAACGCTCCGCCGATCAGCGGAAACATGGAAATTTCCTGTTTAATCAAATGGCTGTGAATCAGTGCACATATCGCTGCGCAACCGGGCAATCCATTCGGCGGGTAGAAAAATATATACCCGCTAGGGTATATTCTTGACCGGGGTCAAGCCCACCGGTCCAGCGCGGGCATAAGCTTTTCAAATGTAATGAACAAATCGGCGCCGGTGCGTCGAGGGGAGTGGAGAGATGACTCATATTGTAATCGTTGGTGGCGGCATCGGCGGCATACCGGCAGCGTACGATCTCAGGTCCGCGCTGCCGTCGGACGTCCGCATCACCGTCATTAACGCTACCGATTATTTCCAGTTCGTGCCCTCCAATCCCTGGCTGGCCGTGGGCTGGCGTGAGCGCAACGACATTGCGTTCTCCATCGGGCCCTGCCTGGCGAAGCGTCGCATCGAGTTCATCGGCCGACCGGTGACAGAAATCGACGCCGAAGGGCGCCGGGTTACCACCGCTGACGGTCAGACACTGGATTACGACTACCTCATCATTACCACCGGTCCGAAGCTGGCGTTCGACGAAGTGCCCGGGTTGGGGCCGGAGGGCGGCTACACGGAATCGGTCTGCACCGCCGAGCATGCCGACCATGCACGGGAGAAGTACGAGCGGTTCCTGGAGAATCCGGGACCGGTGGTGGTAGGCGCCGTCCAGGGCGCGAGCTGTTACGGCCCGGCGTACGAATACGCCATGATCCTCGACGCGGACCTGCGCAAGCGCGGTATCCGTGATCAGGTGCCCATGACCTTCGTCACCCCGGAGCCGTACATCGGCCACCTCGGGCTGGGTGGCGTGGAGGACTCCAAGGGGCTTCTGGAGTCCGAGCTGCGCAAACGGGAGATCAAGTGGGTCACCAACGCCAAGGTATCCAGGGTGGAGCAGGGAACCATGTTCGTCGCCCAGCACGACGACAATGGTGAGGTGGTCCGGGAACAGGAGCTGCCCTTCGAGTACTCGATGATGCTCCCCGCGTTCAAGGGCGTGGAGCCGGTGGCAGCGGTGGAGGGCCTTTGCAATCCGCGCGGCTTCGTCATCGTCGACGAGCACCAGCGCAGTCCCAAATACCCGAACATCTACTCCGCCGGCGTGTGCATCGCCATTCCGCCGGTGGAGCAGACGCCGGTGCCCACCGGCGCACCGAAGACGGGGTACATGATCGAGAGCATGGTTTCCGCCATCGTCGATAACATCAAGGCGGAGATGGAGGGCCGGCAGCCCGAGTCCCGGGGCACCTGGAACGCCATCTGTCTGGCGGATCTCGGCAATACCGGCGTCGCCTTCGTGGCGCTGCCGCAGAACCCGCCGCGCAACGTCACCTGGGCGAAACGCGGCCGCTGGGTGCATCTGGCAAAGGTGGCCTTCGAGAAGTACTTCATCCGCAAGATGAAGCGTGGCCGCTCGGAACCGGTCTATGAGAAGTACGTGCTGAAGGCGCTGGGGATCAGCCGGTTGAAGGCCCAGGGGAAGCGGGTGGCGTGAGGTTTGGTTGGTTAATCGG
>JASFMS010000015.1:0-10947 GCA_050117435.1 Ectothiorhodospiraceae bacterium
AGGGCAACTTCGTGGTCGTGGATACCACCGACGGTGCCAAGCGGATTATCGCGGAAGTGGATTTCTCCAGCGCCGCAGAGACCCTCTACGAAGGCGCCATCTACATGGTGCAGGCGAGCCCCTACCAGGTGGAGCGGCTGGACTGGGAGGGACGCAAGGCCTTCGTCCGCGAGACCCGGGTGGACTACTACACCGATGCCATCGACTACACGAGGCTGAAGATTCTGGACCGCTTCGAGTCGGACCGCCGCGATCAGGCCGATACCTCGCGTGGGGAAGTGCACCTGGTCAGACGAATTCCCGGCTACAAGAAGATCCGCTACTACACCCACGAGAACATCGGCTTCGGCAATATCAACCTGCCGGATCAGGAAATGCACACGACCGCCGTGTGGTGGCAGATCCGGCCCGAAGCCCTGGCCGCGGCGTTCCCCAGCCGCCAGCAGGCCCTGGACGGCTTTCTCGGGGCCGCGTACGCCATGCACCATGTCGCGGCGCTGCGGACCATGTCCGAGCCCCAGGATCTGGGGCGTGCCGTGGGTGACGGCGATGCCGAATGGTTCGCCACGGTGGGCGCCGCCGGCCGTGGACAGATCCGCACCCTGGATGGTGGCGAGCTGGACCCGGAGCAGCAGCGCCACTTCAAGCCGGCTGTGTTCCTCTACGACAACTACCCCGGGGGCGTGGGCCTGTCGGCGCCGTTGTTCGACCAGCGCTATCGGGTAGTGGAGGACGCCCGGAACATGATCCTCGCCTGTGGTTGCGAGTCCGGCTGTCCCGCCTGTGTCGGCCCCATCCTCGCTTCCGACGAGCAGCGCGGGTTCTCGCCCAAGCAGGCGGCCGTGACGGTGCTGGAGCGATTTGCAGAGCATGAGTCTCAAGGCACGGCTTGATCTGCTTCGCCGTCAGAGCGGCAGCACCGCGGATGCCGCGGAACCGACTCCGACGCCGGGGGGCGAGATCGCCGAGCGACTGCGGCGACTGGGCGCGGATGGACGCCGGAGTCGCCCCAGTCGGGCGAAAGGCGACCCGGCGGTTCTCGCCGCCGCCATGGACGGCGAGTTTATCGCCGACGGCGTCATGCTCATCCAGCGAATGCTGCCGCTGACCCATCGCCACGGTCGAATAAGGCTCGCCGATGTGGCCTCCGCGCCTGCAGAGCTGCCCATGCCCGGCGCTGCAACGGGCGGTGACATGATGTTTCTCGATACGGAAACGACGGGGCTGGCCGGCGGTACCGGTACCGCCGTGTTCATGGTCGGCGCCGCACGGATTTGCGGCGCGCAGCTGACGGTGCGGCAGTATCTGCTCACGGCCTTCAGCGGTGAGGCCGCCATGCTCGAACATCTGCGCGGCTGGATCGGCGATGCCGCCACGCTGGTCACGTACAACGGCAAGAGTTTCGACCTGCCGTTGCTGCGCGACCGCTACCGCCTCTCCGGATTCCGGGACCGTTTCGCGCCGGACGCGCACCTGGACCTCCTGCATCCGGTGCGGCGCCTGTTCGACCGGCGGTGGCCCGATTGTCGCCTGGTCAGCGTGGAGGAACGCCTACTCGGATATCGTCGGGAAAACGATATGCCGGGATCCCAGGCGCCCCTTGCCTGGTTCGACTTCATACACCGCGGGGACGGCGGCCGGTTGCCCCGCGTGGCGGAACACAATCTCTGGGACCTGGTTTCGCTGGCGGCGTTGTTGCCGGCGCTGGCAGAGGCATTCCGCCGTCCCGGTGCGTTTACGGCCTGCCCCTATGGCGCAGCCCGCGCGTGGCTGGCAGCGGGTGACGAGGACCGGGCCCTGGAAGTGCTGTCGGCCGATCCCCGCGCGCTTGACGAGCGGTCGGCGCTGGAGCTTGCGCGCCTGTATCGGCGGCAGAGGCAGTGGCATGAAGCCGTTGCCATCTGGGAGGGCCTGGCGGCGGGCGGTTCGCATGCCGCCGCCGAGGAACTGGCCAAGTACCACGAACACGAGCGGCGGGATTGGCGCACGGCGTTGCGGTACGCCAGCCGACTTCCCGACTCGGGTGCGGCAACCCGCCGGCGGGAGAGACTCGGACGCAAGATCGAAGCCTCGGGCGCCCCTGATCAGCTGGATCTGAATTGACCTGCATCGAACGCGTGGCGCGGGTGATGGTCCATAATTTTGACGGAATGCTAAAAGCAGCGCCCGTGGCTCAGTGGCGTGGTCGGCGCCATCGCGTCATCCCGGGGGACCGCCGATGAAGGGAAAGATCACCAGTATCGATGTCGTTGTCCTGGACCGCTCCGTCACGTTGACGCTGGGGGAGCTGTGCCGGGTCTGTGATGTAGACGCCGAGCTGCTTATCGAAATGGTGGAAGAGGGCGTGGTGGAGCCCGAAGGTCGAACGCCAGAGGAATGGCGATTCCGCGGCGAGTCAGTGCGCCGGGTCCAAACGGCTCTGCGACTTGCGGCGGATCTCCGGCTGAATCTGCCGGGCGCCGCTTTGGCGGTGGATCTGATCGAGGAGCTGGAGGCTCTGAGAGGCAGGCTCCTGCGTTACGAGCCGGAATCGGGAGGGTATCGATGAGTAATTTCGAGGAGCTGAAGAACGGACTGAACCGGGCATGGGATCATCTCGCGGAGGGCTGGCGCGAACTTCGGGGGCGTGCCGGTCACGCGCTGACGCGGTTTCATTCGCCGAACGACCATGAGCCCGACGGGACGAGCCGGGAACTGGCCCGGGGCGCGTCGGACTGGGGACTGCTTCCGGCGGAGGTGCGGGAAGAAGACGACGTGGTCGAAGTGCGCCTGGAGGCTCCGGGTATGGAGCCCGACCAGTTCGACCTGCAGGTGCTCGACGGTATGCTCGTGGTGCGGGGCGAGAAGTCCGTGGAACGGGAGGAAAACCGCGGCCGCTACTACGTGATGGAGCGCGCTTACGGCAGCTTCGAACGGGCCATCAACCTGCCCGCTGAAGTTGACGACAGTGCCGCCACCGCCCGATACCGGAAGGGCGTTCTGAGGGTCCGTCTGCCCAAGCGGGAAAGCGCCGGCAGCCAGAGGATTACGGTTCAGAGTGTTTGATCCTGGTCCTGAACAGCGCAAATCGTGCTGAACCGATCTACGGCACCACCACTACCGGCGATTCGATCTCGTCCAGCAACCGGCGTCCGGCCGCGCTCTGCAGGGCACGGCTCTGGCGACTGAGGATCAGAGCCTGTCCTCCGGTGCTCCGCAGTGCCATCGCAAGGCTCTCCGCATCCTCGTCGGGCAGTCGCATGAACGCTGGGCGACTGCCGAGCAGTTCCGCGCCCTGCCGCGCGGCGGTTTCCAGTTGGTCCGTGGCCTCGCTGGTGTTCGGCGGGAGCAGTACCGTAAGCGCCTGCCCCGCGTCCCGGGCGATGACGGCCGCGGCGCGCACCGCCCGCGCCCCGCTGTCCGACGCGTCGTATAGCACCAGTACCGGCTTACGGGCCTCCGGCACCGATGTCCTGCCGACAATCATGACGGAGCAGTTCGCACCGCTGGCGATGCGAAACGTGTGCTCGGTCACGTGGGCGTGATGGTTGCCGGAGACGGTTACCCGCCCCACCACCAGGAGATCGGTGGGGTGCGTCACCGCCATGGTGGTGGTATCGGGACGCCCACGGCTGACCTGGAAGGTCCACTGGACGGCGTGACGCCTTGCGGCGGTGGCCAGCCGGCGCCGCACCTCCTCCGCCTGGTAGTGCAGGCGTCGCTCGATTTCCTTCAATTCCATGGGCCGTATCTGCCCCGACGTGACGCCGATTTCCCCGCCGAAGGGCAGCTCGGCTGAGCGCAGAAGATCCGTGTCCTCGACGAACAGGCCCAGAACCTCACTGCGGCGGCGGGCGGCCAGTTGGAGAGCGGCCTCCAGTGTGTCGCCGGAGCTGCGGGAGCTGTCCAGCAGGACGATAATCCGCCGACTGGGCGAGTTGTCAGGTTGCTGCGTCGTCATTGCCGTTGTCTCGATCCTGCTTGTCTTTCCCGGCGGTCAGGCGGCGGGCGAGCCGTGACAGCTCCTCGAGACGGTCGTCGACGGCCCGGTTGACACTGTTCTCCGGGAAGCGACCGTCGGCGTCCCGCTCGCCGGCGGTGCGCCCGGTCATGAGCGTCACCGCGTCGTCCACCCGGCTGAGGGGGTAGACGTGAAAGCGTGCGTTGCGCACGGCGTCGCGAATGTCCTCTCGCAGCATCAGGTGGGGCACATTGGCCGCGGGGAGCAGCACGCCATGCTCGCCGCTGAGCCCCCGGCTGCTGCAGATGTCGAAGAATCCTTCGATCTTCTCGTTGACGCCGCCCACGGCCTGTACCTCGCCGTGCTGGTTGACCGAGCCCGTGACTGCAAGGCTCTGTTTCAGGGGGATTCCGGAGAGTACCGAGATCAGTGCGCACAGCTCCGCCACCGAGGCGCTGTCGCCGTCCACCATGCCGTAGGACTGTTCGAAGGCGAGGCTGGCGGAAAGGGACAGCGGGCGATCGGCGGCGTAGCGCGAGGCCAGGTAGTTGGAGAGGATCATCACGCCCTTGGAATGGATGTTGCCGCCGAGCTTGGCCTCGCGCTCAATGTCCACCATGTGTCCCCGCCCGAGCCGCGCGGTCGCCGTAATGCGGCTGGGACGTCCGAAGGCGTAGCCGCCGAGCTGGATCACCGACAGGCCGTTGACCTGGCCCACCGCTTCGCCCGCGGTGTCGATAAGCACGGTGCCGCGCTGAATGGCGCGATCCATGCGTTCGCGCACCCTGGATGCCCGGTAGATCTGATGATCGACGGCCTGCTGGACGTGTTCGGCGCGGACGCGTTCGCTGCCGTCCTGGCCCGCCCAGTAGTCGGCCTCGCGGAGAAGGTCCATGATCACACGGTTGTGGGCGCTCAGGCGCTCACTGTCGTCGGCCAGGCGGCTGCCGTGTTCGATCACCCGGGCGACGCCGGAGCGGTCCATGGGTCTGAGTGCCTCCTGCCGTGCCATGGTGGCGATCATTCTGGCGTACAGAAGATGGTTTTCCGGGCTTCGGTCCAGGTCCTCGTCGAAGTCGGCCTGTACCTTGAACAGCTCCAGGAAATCGGGATCGTAGGCACTGAGAAGGTAGTACAGCATGCGGTCGCCCAACAGGACCACCTTGAGCCGCAACGGGACGGGCTCCGGTTCCAGGGTTACGGTGCTGACCACGCTGTAGAGCTGCTCCAGGGATTCGGTCTTGATCTGGCGGGAATACAGCGCCCGTTTCAGCGCCTCCCATGCGAAAGGCTGCATCAGGAGCTTGCGCGCGTCGACGACCAGGTACCCGCCGTTGGCCCGGTGCAGGGATCCTGCCCGGATCAGTCGGTAGTCGGTAAGCAGGGCGCCCTGCTGAACGTGGTGCTCGATGCGCCCGACCAGATGCTGGTGGGTCGGCATGTCGTCATACACCACGGGCGCGCCGGGGTGTTCGCCGTTGCTGACGAGGACGTTGGCAACGTACCGGCTCATGACCTGGTCCGCGCTGCCGCCGCGGTGGCCGTCTTCGCGCAGGAGCGCTTCCACGTTCTCGGTGACGTCCTTCTGGATGGCGTCCAGATGCCGCAGTATGGCCGGGTGGTCGCTGTAGCTCTGGCGCAACTCCTGGAGGAGGTGACCGACGGCGAACACCGCCATTTCCTCGTTCAGCTTGCGTATGCGGCTCTGGACCTCTTTGCGCAGGCGCGGCATCTGCTGAATCACCTGCTGGAGCTTCTGCTGCAGCTGCTCGACTACGGTCTCCAGCTCCTTGCGTTTCTCCTCGGGCAGTTCCCGGAACGCGCTGGGTTCCATGACTTCGCCGTTTTCCGACTTCGGCGCGAAACTGAACCCGCCGGGGGTCTGGATGACCGCGATGCCGTGCTGGTCGGCCTCTTCCTGGATCTCCTGAAATGCCTTCTGCTGGTGCTCGCCCAGTTCCTGCTGCAGCTCGCGCAGCCGACTCTGGTACTCGTCGCTCTCGAAAGTGGCGGGAATGGCGGTCCGGAGTTCTTCCACGAGCTGTTCCAGATCATTGCGAAGCCTCTCGCCGACACCGGACGGGACGGCGATCAGACGGGGCCGGTTCGGACTGTCGAAATTGTGGACGTAGCAGAGGTCCGAGGGCGTCGCTTCCTTGGCGGCAAGGTTGCCGAGAAAACGCTCAACCACCTCGTGCTTTCCGATACCCGGGGGGCCGAGAACGAACAGGTTGTAGCCTCCGCTGGCGATCCCGGTGCCGAACCGCAGGGCGTCGATGGCGCGCTCCTGGCCGATGGTCTCCACCAGCGGCTTCAGGTCGTCCGTGGTCTCGAATTCCAGTTCCTCGGGGTCGCAGCGCCGGTACAGCTGCTCGGCGGCCAGGGGGCTTGGTGCAGTCATTGCTGTTCCTTCCAGCCTTGTTTCATTCAGTCCGGATAATCACGGAAAGGTTAGTCGCCGTGAAGACAGAATTGTGTCTTTTCCAGTACTGTCCAGGTTTGCCCGACGTCAAGACAATCGGCGACCAGGAGGAGTTCCACTTTGTTGCTCTATGACAACCCCAACGCTCCCAACCCGCGCCGCGTGCGCATGTTCTTGGTGGAGAAAGGCGTCGAGATTCCCACGCGAACCGTGGATCTGCGTTCCGGAGAGCATTTCAGTGACGACTTCCGGGCCGTGAATCCGGGCTGCACCGTGCCCGCACTCGTGCTGGACGACGGTACGGCCATCGCCGAGTCCGTTGCCATCTGCCAGTATCTGGAGGCCGTTTATCCGGACCCCCCCTTGATGGGCGAGGGCGCGGCGGGCCGTGCGCTCGTGACCATGTGGCAGCGCCGCATGGAGCACGACGGTTTCTTTGCCGTGGTGGAGGCATTTCGCAATGCGGCCCCGGGTCTGCGCGGCAGGGCCCTTCCGGGTGGCCGCGAGGTGGAACAGATACCTGAGCTTGCCGAGCGCGGAAGGCGTCGCTACGGCTGGTTTCTGGAGGATCTGGACCGCCGGCTGCAGGAGACGTCCTTTGTTGCCGGGGAGGACTTCTCGATCGCCGATATCACGGCGCTCGTGACGGTGGACTTCGCTCGGCGGGCCATCAAGGTGGAGCCGCCTGCCGGCTTGGGTGCCCTGGATCGCTGGTACCGGGAGGTGTCCGCGCGCCCGAGTGCCGGTGCGTAACGCCCGCGGCGGCGGCTTGGGCCTGCGAACTCCTTCCCTGTGCCAGCCGTGACGGGTCCGATCAGTCCGGGGCGACCTCGCTCAGCGGAGCCGGCCGGCCAATCCAGAACCCCTGGGCGTAGTCGACGCCCAGCTCGCGGAGCGTTTCCATCGCCGCCTCACTCTCGACGAACTCGGCGATGGTCCGCTTTCCGCTCACCCGGCCGAGCTCGGTGATGGACTTGACGATGGCGCGGTCCATGTCGTCCCGGTCCACGTCCCGGACGAATACGCCGTCTATCTTGACGAAGTCCACCGGCAGGTTCTTCAGGTAGGCGAATGAGGACAGGCCGCTGCCGAAGTCGTCCAGCGCGAACATGCAGCCGAGGCGCCGCAACTCCTGGATCAGGGACACCGCATCGTCGAGGTTGGCGATGGCCGCCGTCTCCGTAACCTCGAAACACAGGCGCGCGGCGATATCCGATGCCCCGGTCAGCCTGTCGAACAGGAACTGCCGGAAGCCCCGGTCCGTTATGGTAACCCCGGAGAGGTTGATGGATAGCAAGGGTTGGTTTCCCGGAGTCCCCGGCCGCTTCTGCAACCAGTCCAGCGCACGCTCAACCACCCAGCGGTCGATGCGGGGCGAGAGACCGTAGCGTTCGGCGGCTGGCAGAAAGGCGCCCGGCGGCACGGTTTCACCGTCCTCCTCCATGCGCACCAGCAGTTCGTAGCGGGCTGTGTCTCCGCAATCGGCCGCGACCGGGACGATGGGCTGTGCCATGAGGTGAAAGCGGCCCTCGTCCAGTGCCCGCGCAATGCGCGGGGCCCACTGCATTTCGCCGTGCCGCCGGTGTCTGGCCTCGTGGTCTTCGTGCCAGAAGATGACGCGATTTCGCCCTTCGTCCTTGGCGGCGTAGCACATGGCGTCGGCTGCCCGCATGACGTCCGTTACGCTGTGCAGCGTAGGGGTCGGCAGTGGCACCACGCCGATGCTCACGCCGAGACGAAAGCTGTGTTCCTCCCAGCGAAAGGCAAACTCCGCCACCGCCGTTCGCAGTTGCTCCGTGACCAGCAGGGCTCTCTCCGGCGAGCAGTCAGGCAGCAGCAGAGCGAATTCGTCGCCGCCCACCCGGGCTAGGGAGTCGGCATCGGGGACCTGTTGAGCCAGCTCCGCGGCGAGCTGTTTCAACAGGGCGTCTCCGGCTACGTGCCCGGCGGTGTCGTTCACCAGCTTGAATTGATCCAGGTCCATGTAGCAGACCGCCGCCGCGGACCGGTTGTGTCGGGAGTCCGACAGGTAGCCGCGCAGGCGGCGTTCGAATTCGTAGCGGTTGACCAGCCCGGTGACGCTGTCGTGGCGAGCGCGGTAGGAGAGCTCTTCCGAGAGTTTATGGGCCTCCGAGACGTCCTCGATCACCGAGACCGTGTACATCAATGCGCCATTGCCATCGCGAACCGCGGCCTCGGACAGGTTTACCCACACGCTGGTACCATCGGCCCGCCGATAGCGTTTCCGGGTGCCGTAGGCGTTGGCCCGGCCCGAGACCAGGCTGTCGAGGTTTTCCGCCGCCGCCTGTATGTCCTCGGTGTGAGTGATGTCCCGGTAGCTCAACCGCAGCAGGGCGCCGGCCGGGTATCCCAGTATCTTGCAGAGCTTCTCGTTGACTCGCAGGAATCGACCGTCCGGTGAAAAGTGCGCCATGCCAACCGCCGCCTCCTCGAAAGTGGCGCGGTACATTGCTTCGCTGCGTCGCAGCGCCTCGGATACGTTGTGGTGCTCGATGGCGATCCCGGCGAGATGCCGCATACCCTGCAGAAGGTCGAGCTCACCCGGTTGCGGGGCGCGTGGTCGGCGGTAGTAGACGGCGAAGCTTCCCAGTACCCGCCCACCGCCGGAGAGAATCGGCATGGACCAGCAGGCAGCGAGCCCCTCGCTCTGGGCCAGGGGAAGATAGGCTTCCCAGAGCGGATCCGTGGCAATGTCCTCACAGACCACTGTCTCGCTCCGCCACATGGCGGTGCCGCAGGCGCCGGCGCGGGGACCTATGCTCAGGCCGTCAACGGCGTGTCGAAACGACTCGGAAAGGCTTGGGGCGGCCCCGTGCCGTACGCGCTGGCCGTCCTCCTCGAGCAGTAGAATCGTGCACAGGGAGTCGGCCTGGTGGCGCTCCACCATCAGCGCGATCCGCTCCAGCGTTTGCGTCAGCGGCTCCGCGCCGGCAACCGCGCGCAGGATTTCGTGCTCGTCTTTCTGGTACTGCTCGTCGCGCTTTCGCTGGCTGATGTCGCGGAGCGTGCCCCTGAGCAGTGGCCGCGAGCCGTGGAGAAGCGGGGCGAGCGAGACCTCGCAGGGGAAGGGTTGGCCATCGCGGTTCAGGTGCCACCACTCGAATACCCGGGGTCGCCCCTCCATGGCCGCGTACACGTGCGCCAGGGCGGCACTTTCGGAATCCCTGTCGTCCGGCTGGCGCCGTGGCGAAAAGTCCGCGACGGTGCGTGCGAGAAAATGCTCGCGATCGCAACCGAACAACCGCAGGGCGTGTTCGTTGACGTCGACGAATCGACCGCTTTCCGGGTCAAGCACGCAGACCGCCTCCGGTGTGCCGTGAACCAGCGCCCGGTAGGCCGCGTCGGAACGGTCAGGCCGTTCATCCGTTGCGTGCTGATCGCGGGTGCCGCGCACGCGCGATGTCGGTTTCGCGCCTTGTACGTCTGCGCCGTGCTCGGATCCCGTGTCGTGAGGCATGAGCTCCTTACCTGGCCTGTTCGGCGGCCGCAGCGTCTGTCGGGCAAGGCGTTACCGTGCCCCGGAGCCCCCGCTTGGCATGGAGGGCGATTCCGGCAACGGCACGCCAACGTCGGCCAGCGTCTCTGCACCCTCGGTTAGCTCACCAGCGAGGCAGGTGGGCCACGATCCCGCGTGGCGCCCACCTTGCCCGTTTCCGGCAAAGCGTAACAGTCTGGCCTGTTGTGGAACGGAACCCGGTTCCATTCCGTTTCCCTGGTGTCCTGACTTTACCATCGGCGGCTGTGCCATTTTCTGAACTGCGGGAGAGAGGAGGTTCGGTTGCTATGCGGGTGCCATCGATCGAAGTGCCGCGGTAAGCCGGTCGTTCTGCTCGGCGGTGCCGACCGTGATTCGGAGCCGATGGCGCAGGCCTTCCTGCGGGAAGAAACGCACCAGAATTCCCTGCTCCTTGAGTCGGCGATACACCATTTCCGCGCCGCCGGCGAACGCGTCGGGCACGGCGGCGAGAAGGAAGTTGCTCTGGCTCGCTACACAGGGGAGCCCGAGCCGCTCCAGGGCCTTTGCCAGCCGACCGCGTTCCCCGCGGACGGTGGACCACGTTTCGGCGGCCGCGTCGCGGTGTTTCAGCGCTGCCGCTGCCAGGCGCTCAGCGATTGCGTCCACGCTGTAGCTGTCACGGGTTTTTGTGGCGATGGGCTCGATGAGTGAAGGATTGGCGATGCCGTACCCGAATCTCAGACCCGCCAGTGAATACCCCTTGCTCAGTGTTCGCAGGATGAGGATGTTGTCCTGTTCCCTGACGAGCGGTACGACGTCGTGCTCGAGATCGGGATCAACGAAATCCACGTAAGCCTCGTCGACCAGAAGTACGCCGTTCAGTGCGCCGGCGATATCGGCGATTTCCGTCGCCGACAGCAGGGTTCCCGAGGGAGCGTGCGGATTCACGAGAAATGTCAGGGCGACCCCCTCGCGATTCATCTGCTTGGCAAAGTCCGCAGACGGGCGCCAGTTTTCGTCAAGGGGAGAGGAAACCACCGGGGACCCGTGAATACCGGCGAGCACCGGATACAGGGAGTAGCTCGGGGAGGCCACACCGATGGGGTG
>JASFMS010000016.1:0-10904 GCA_050117435.1 Ectothiorhodospiraceae bacterium
TTCGTTAATTCGTTAATTCGTTAATTCGTTAATTCGTTAATTCGTTTTGCAACGATGAGTTCCGGTCGCTCCCCTGTCAATGGCTCTCCCAGGATCCCGATGAACGGCCCGATTAACCGATTAACCAATCAACCATTCAACCATTCAACCTTCCCACCCTCAGCACTCCGCTGCGCCGCCTCAATGACCCGCAGGGTATCGACGGCCGCCTGGGCGGAAACGGGGGGTGGGGCGCCATGGCGGATGGCGGTCAGGACGCCACGGTAGAAAGCCCCGTAGTCGCCGGGAATGCTCGGAACGCGACTGGTCAGCTCCACGCCGCCCTGTTCGGTGGTGACGGTGGCATGGAACGCCGTGGGTTCCTCGCCCCAGCCAGGGCCGCCGGGTATGCCGCCGCGGCGCAGAGCCGTCTCCTGCGGATCGATGCCGTACTTCACGAACGAGCCCCTGGTGCCGTGCACGGCGAAGCGCGGCGCCTGCCCGCGGACCAGCGCGCCGCCGTGCAGAATCGCACGGGTTCTTCCCCACCGCAGCACCAGGTGGAAGTAGTCATCCACCTGCGCGCCATCGCGCTGGCATTGCACGTCGGCAAATACGCTCTCCGGCGACCCCATGCGACAGAGCACCTGGTCAATCAGATGCGGCCCGAGGTCGTAGAGCATGCCGGCGCCGTCGCCGGGCTCCTCCCGCCAGCTATCCTTGATGGTCGGGCGATAGCGGTCGAAGTGGGCCTCCCAGGTCCGGACCTCTCCCAGCAATCCGGCATCGATGCATTGGCTCAGCGTGAGATAGTCGTTGTCCCAGCGCCGGTTGTGATACGGAATCAGGAGCAGGCCGCGCCGCTGCGCCCGTTCCGACAGAGCCTGGGCGTCCGCGGCGGTGAGCGCCAGCGGCTTGTCCACCACCACGTGCTTACCGGCGTCCAGGGCCGCCTCTGCCAGGGGCACGTGGGTCTCGTTGGGCGTCGCGATCACCACCAGTGTCACCGCCGGGTCCTGAATCACGCTCTCGGGACGACTCGCTACAGTGGCGTCGGGGTAGCGCGCCAGCACCTTGTCCTTCTGCCGCGAGGCCACGGACGCGAGGCGCAACCCGGGAGTCGCCGCCACAAGTGGCGAATGAAAGGCACTGCCGGCCACGCCGTAGCCGAGAAGCCCCACTCCCACGTCACTCATAGCCTTCTCCCTGGAATCCTGCGCGGGCGCTCACGGTACTAAGCCCGCGCCGTGCCGTCCATGGTTATGCGTGCTGCCGCTGCTTCCTTCAGACGGATTCCTCCCGGCGTTCACGTCGCAGGCGGCGACGTTTCGGCGAGACACCGCCCAACCAGCCCTTGCGCCGGAAAAAAAGCAGCAGCCCGGCCGCGGTCCCCACCATCAGCAGTAGCGAAAAGGGATAGCCGAAGCGCCATCCCAGTTCCGGCATGTTCCAGGCGGAAACGGCGCGATCGAAATTCATTCCATACACACTGGCTATGAAGCCCAACGGAATGAAGATGGTGGCGATCACCGTCAGTACCTTCATGATTTCATTCAGCCGGGCGCTGACGTTGGACAGATAGACGTCCACCAGACCGGAGGCGATCTCCCGATAGGTTTCCACGATATCCATGAGCTGAATGGTGTGGTCGTAACAATCGCGCAGATACAGCGAAGTGACTTCACCGATCAGCTCGCTCTCGCCGCGGATCAGCGCGTTCAGCATTTCGCGCTGCGGCCAGATGGCGCGACGGACGCTGAGAAGATCACGCTTTAACCCGTGAAGGTCGCTGACCACGCTGGAATCCGGGGTGCGCAGCACTTCTGCCTCCAGCCCTTCCAGTTCCTCACCCAGCCCCTCCAGCACCGGGAAGAAGCTGTCGATGACGGCATCCAGCAACGAGTAGGCCAGGTAATCGGCACCCGCCGAGCGCACCCGTCCCTTGCCTCTTCGGAGCCGATCGCGGACGGCGTCGAAGGAATCGCCGGGACGCTCCTGAAAGGTGAGCAGGTAGTCCTGACCGAGGAACAGGGACAACTGTTCGGTGCGCTCCGGACGATCCGCCGCCGGCATCAAAGTCACCAGGAAGAGGTGATCGTCGTAGGCCTCCGTCTTCGGCCGCTGATGCACGTTGATCACGTCTTCCAGGGCAAGGCCGTGCAGCCCGAAATGCTCGCCCACCGCCTGGATCAGGGCGACATCCCGAAGCCCGGTGACGTTGACCCAGAGCACGCGCCCTCGGCTGCGCATGGCGTCGATGTCTGTCACGCTGCAGTTGTCGTGTTCGTGCATGCCGTCGGGCCCGTAGGCGATGACGGAAATCGTCGGCGACCCCGCCGCCGGATCGGCAACCAGCGTCCCCGGCGGTGCGCCGGGTCCCGCTCGGCGTCGGAGCTTTGGTATCGCCTGTTCCGTATCGGTCACACGTACCTCCCTGATCGGAGACCTCTCGATCACACGCACATGGCAATGACGCAGGTCAACGCAACGGCGTGGTTACCCTGTAGGGTATACGCAGAAAGACTTTCTGGAGGTCACAAGTATGCAATCAATGCCCCATCTTTACCGAGTTCTGGCCACCGGCAGCCCGGAAGGCTCCGTCCCGCTGTCGTCGGAGGGCCTGGAGACGCTGCACACCAATGCGCCGGCGGAGTTCGGCGGCCCCGGAGACCGCTGGTCACCGGAGCATCTGTTCGTGGCGTCCATCGCCGACTGCTTCATTCTCTCCTTTCGCGCCGTCGCCAGGGCGTCGCGGCTGGAATGGCAGCGGCTGAGCTGCGATGTTGAAGGTGAGCTGGACCGCGTCGAGCGTACCCTGCGCTTCACGAAAGTGCGGCTGCAACCACGCCTGGAGATCGCCGACGAAGACAAGCGGGACGCTGCCCTGCGCTGCCTGGACAAAGCCAAGCGCGCCTGCCTCATCACGAACTCGCTGGACTGCGAGGTCACCCTGGAACCCGCCGTGCAGATCGCCGCGCCGGCCTGACGCCCTCAGCCCGAGCCAAACAGGCGGCAGGTGTTTCGACCTGCCTCCTTGGCAGCGTACAGCGCCCTGTCCGCCTGTTCGAGCCACACCGCGGGACTCTCGGTCGTCTCGTCCACGGAGGCAATACCGAGACTTACGGTGAAGCGCAGCGCCTCCTCAGCGACCGCAACCGCCAGGTTGCGTACCCGCAGCCGCAGTCGTTCGGCGAACGCTACCGCCGCCTCACCCCGGGCGCCGATGAGGATCACGGAGAACTCTTCGCCGCCATACCGACCGGCGATGTCCGTGGCGCGAGCCGTCTCCCGTATGGCGCCGGCAAGCGCGCGAATCACTTCGTCCCCGACGGGATGCCCGTAGGTATCGTTGATCGTCTTGAAATGATCGATATCGAGCAGAACCAGGCTGGTGGGCTGACTCGTGCGCAGGTACCGGCTGAATTCCTCCTCCAGCCTCGCGTCCCAGGCACGGCGGTTGTACAGGCCGGTCAGCGGATCCGTGAGGCTCTCCTCGGTCAACGTGCGGTTTGCCGCCTCCAGAGCCTGCTTGGTCACGGCGAAATCGGTCACGTCGTAGACGATGAGACAGAGATACTCGACGCTGCCGTCCAGAGCGGCCAGGGGCATGAAGGTGGTGTTCTGGAACATCTGCCCGGCCACGCCTGTGACCGGCCGGTAGGACTTGAAATGGAACAGGTGCGGGCGTTGCTCCCAGATGGTGAATGCACGGTTGTCCAGCAGGAATACGGACTCGGCCTTGCTGCGGAACCACGCCTCCGGAATGTCGGGAAACAGCTCAAAGAGATTCCGATCCCGCACCTGCGCCGGCCGCAACCCGCTGTGGTTCTCCATGAACGCGTTCCACAGGCGCACCCGGTAGTTGCGATCCAGCACGACCAGGCCCACGTCGATGGAGTGCAGGATTTCCAGCAGCCAGTGAAACTGCTCGAGATCCACCGTCTGTTCGTCGCCACTGCCGGTCAAATCTCTTCCCCCTGAATCCGTAGGCGGCGTGCGCAGCCGGCACGCCGCGGGCACTCAGCGACAGCCGAGCCTCCGGCGGAAGCCCGAGACACTGTCACCGTCGAACAGCAACAGAAGATCGCAACCGATGGAACAGTTTTCGACGCGATAGGGTATTTCCACGGCCAGTGTGGACTCCCGGCGCTGGGCGCCGCGCTCCATGACTTCCCGCAGATTCACGTGCCGACCGAGCACCGCGGGATGCCCCTGGCTGAAGCGAATATCCAGCTGTTTCGCAAGCCCGTGCAGGCAGGCACCGATGAGCACGTTCGCCGTATCCATTAGCAGCTCCAGCTCGTCGTCCGCGCCTTCTTCCTGAACGCCGCGGCGCATGAGCCGTGCCAGATCGCGGTATCCGGAATCGTGAAACAGCAGCAGCGCTTCACCCGCGATTCCGCCGCCGATGAACCCCTGACATACCGCCGACACCGTGCCGGCTGCAGAGGCCATGGCCATCTGCAGCTCGGAAGGTTCCAAGCGGTTGACGTTCGGCACCGGAACGACGACGAAGGCGTCCAACAGGCGCGCCAGGCGATCGGCAGCCTGGCCCATGGAAACATTGGCAAGCTCGCGGACAGCGTCCACCACATCCACGTCGCCCGGAAGGCTCACGGTCCCGCCGTTGGCGATGCCCTCGCCGGAGTAGAGCCCGAAGCGGCGGAGCGTCTCGGTCAGATTCTCTGCGCGCACCGGCTTCTGCAGAAAGGCGAGCGCTCCCAGCGCCTTCACTTTGCGATGCGCCTCGGGCTGGATGTCTCCGGAAACGACGATCACCAGTGTGGAAAGGTCATTCGCACGGATACGTTCCAGGACCTGATACCCGTCCGTGCCGGGCATGTTCAGGTCCAGGAGCAATATGTCCGCATGCCCGGCACTGACCGCATCCAGTGCCGCGTCACCGCCGTCCGCAAAGGTCAGGTCCGCGTCCCAGTCGTCCGGCAGGGCCTGTGCCAGCTGTCGCCGCGCCATGGCGGAGTCGTCACAGATCGTGACTGCTATGCCCATTCCACCCTCTCCGTACATGCCCCGGCCGGCATGCAATGGAACACCCGTCGGCGTGAGTGGCGGTCGCACCCGGGTGACCACCGCCACAGGTCCGACCGGCAAACTATAATTTCAGCGGAACCTGGCCGCACTCCGGTTCCGGGAGGAAGTCAGATGGCGCTCGTGAAACCACCCACCCCCTCACGCAAACCGTCCCACCTCGACGACACCTGGCGCGAGTACAACCGGCGTGAATCCGTGGTCGCCAAGGACCCGACGAACCCCGCCGCCTACCGCCGCCTGCGCAGAGCCTATGACGACTATGCGCGGCGCCTGCGTGAGGTCGAATCCCATATCCCCGGCGATTCGCCGCCGCCGGAACGGGGCGAGTAAAGCCCCGGCGAAAATCGGCCTGACAGGCCTGTCGTCACGAGTCGGCCGGTGCCGTGCGCCCGTGTATACCCTTGCGAATGAACTGCAGGTGCGCTTCGGCGGCCTGCACCGCCCGCTCCGGGTCGTGAGCGCGTACCGCATTGACGATGGCGCGGTGCTGTCCGCGTAGCTCCTCTTCCGTATCCTCGCGCTCGAAAAGCGCTTCCCGGGCGCGGCGAACGTTTTCCCGCATTACCGAGAACATGCCGCGCATGACGTGCACCAACGCCACGTTGTGCGACGCCTCGGCCACGGCCAGATGGAACCGCGCGTCCCAGTCGGCCGCGGTGGCGGCATCCCCCGCCTGATGGGCCAGCTCCGTCTCGTCGGCGGCGCGCACCATGGCGGCCACGTCGTCCTCGGTGGCCCGAAGCGCGGCCAGGGCGGTGGACAGCGTCTCCAGGCCCTGACGCAGTTCCAGCACATCCGCCACGGCTTTCGGGTGACGCCCCATAAGGTGAAGAAGCGGGTCGGTGAGACTCGGCGCGGTTACCTCGGCGACGATATAACCGGCGTTGCGCCTGACCTCGAGAATGCCGCGGGCTTCGAGCTTCAGCAGCGCCTCGCGCAGCGACGGCCGGGAGACTTCCATCTGCTTGGCGAGCTCGCGCTCCGCCGGCAGGGCGTCGCCCGGACGGAGACTGCCCTCGACGATGTGGGCCTCGATCCGCTCGGCAATAACATCGGAAAGCCTGGCGCGCGGCGGCGCTTCGACCGGTTTGAATGAAATTGTCACCGTCCCACACTCAGTATTCGTTATACGGTTGTCATACCGGCGAAATCATACTCGCGGCATCGACCGCGCGCATCCGGACGGGTCCCGAATGTACAATCCCTGCGCGCGGCCAACTGGTCTGACCAGTGTAACGCCGATTCCCCATCACCGGGAGTGACATAGGCAGCGGCCGGGTCACACGGCTACGCCCGAGACGTCCTATCATCGGTGGTGGAACCGCATTCGCCCCCTCGGAGGAATAATGACACAGATCTACGACGACAACTCCCTGTCCATTGGCCATACCCCGCTGGTCCGGCTGAAGCGCATGAGCCGGGGCAACGTGGTCGCCAAGATCGAGGGCCGCAACCCGGCCTACTCGGTGAAGTGCCGAATCGGCGCGGCCATGGTATGGGACGCGGAACAGCGCGGTGTGCTCAAGCCGGGCCAGGAAATACTGGAGCCGACCAGTGGCAACACCGGCATCGCGCTCGCGTTCGTTGGTGCCGCGCGGGGCTATCCCGTAACGCTGACCATGCCCGCCAGCATGAGTCTGGAGCGCCGCAAGGTGCTCAAGGCCCTCGGGGCGCGACTGGTTCTCACCGAACCCGCCGACGGCATGAAAGGCGCAATCGCCCGGGCCGAGGCGATGCGGGCGGAGGAGCCGGAGCGCTATGTGATCCTTCAGCAGTTCGACAATCCCGCCAACCCCGCGATCCATGAACGCACCACCGCCGCCGAGATATGGCAGGACACGGACGGGGACGTGGACGTCGTCGTGGCCGGCGTGGGCACGGGCGGAACCATTACCGGCATCGCCCGCCACTTCAAGAACACCCGCGGCAAACCCATCACGGCCGTGGCGGTGGAGCCCGCCGCCTCTCCCGTCATCCGCCAGACTCTGGCGGGGGAAGACCTCGCACCCGCCCCGCACAAAATCCAGGGCATCGGCGCCGGTTTCCTGCCGGCCAATCTGGATCTGTCCCTGGTGGACAGGGTCGAAGCGGTGGCAGACGAAGACGCCATCAACCACGCCCGACGCCTCATGCAGGAGGAAGGTATCCTCGCCGGCATTTCCTGTGGCGCCGCCACAGCGGCGGCGCTGCGTATCGCCGAGGAGCCGGAGTTCCGGGATGCGCGCATTGTCGTCATCCTGCCGGACAGCGGCGAACGCTACCTGTCCACGGCCCTGTTCGAGGGAATGTTCTCCGATCTTGAAGGGGTGTAGGCAACCGGCAGCGGGCAGGATTCCAGCGGCGAAAAAGAACGTTCACCACCGATCTTTTTTTTGATCCCGGTCAATTCAGTGCTTGCCGACCAAGGCAGACTGGCCCCGCCTGAACGGCAGGGAGGCTACGTCCGACCGGCCACCATACGGGATCACTCAGGAAGAGAAGAAGTGACCGACATCATCGCTGCGCTGCCCACGGCCCCCGAGGCCCTCGCAAACTGGGACCGGTTCTACGGCAATGGCGTGCCGGGGCGGGAGATCGTCTCGCGGCTGGCCGAGGAACGCACTGGCCACGCCTTGCTGCGGGACCACCCGGAGCTGTCCCCGGAAGACCTCCGCGATGCGGTGGATCACTGGCTGGGCTGGACGATGGCCGAAAAGACGGCGCCGACCTCGGCATAAACCGCCTCCGGATCGCGCTCGTAGCGCCGCGAGAAATGGAACGGCACCAGCTGGTGCACCCCGGCGGCGGCGGCGATCTCGCCGCAGGCCCGAGCCGTGAGGTGTCCCGTGCGCCCTGCCTGGTCGGCATGGATACCGCGGAAGGACGCCTCGCAGACCAGCGTATGGGCGTCTGAGGCGAATGCAATCAGCCGCCGACGGTTCGCCCCGGTATCGGCAAGATCCGTGGCGTAGACCAGCCGCATACCCGGGGTAGTCAGAGTCAGCATTTCGCCGAGGCGGCCGGCGCTCTCCCGGCTGCCGTCCGGCAGCACGATCTCGGTATCGGCACGGTCGCCAAGCAGCGCCTCTTTCAGTTCGCCCAGCCAGCGGCCCGGCGGCCATCCGTACCGCGCCAGGCGCTCCTTGCGGATACCGATACGCCGGGGTTGCTCCAGGGCGAAGGCCAGCACCGGCGTGCCATGATCAAGCTCCAGCGCCCGCACCCGGAACTCGGGGTCCGAGACCAGAACCCCGTCGGAGACGGTCTCCGCGCCCAGCGACTGCGCGGGCTCAATTCCCGCCTGCAGGCGGGTCCAGCAAAGACGCTGTCCATGCAACTCGGCCACTTCGAACACCGGTCCCCGGTCGCCGATACGGTCCCAGAGCACACCACGCATCATGCCGTGCACGTGATCCGCCAGCCCCGGCGGCCCGTAGACGCGGCATACCCGCGGCTCGCCGATACGCGAGCGCAACAGCCAGAGGAAACCGCCGATATGGTCGAAATGGGCGTGGCTGATGAACACGTCGCTGACCTGATGGGCGATGCGCGCGGGCAGGCGCCCCAGATCGCCCAGATCGAAGAGCAGGCTGCGGCGCCGGTGGCGTAGTCGCACGTGGAGCAGCGGATCGCCCAGCACTCCGTTGATCACGGTAGCGAAGGCGGAGCCCACGCGGACCACGGGCACCGGCCCGAGCGCGTGCTCGCCCGCGGCGAAGGGCCGCATGTCCGGGGGCGCCGTGCGCGAGGACGCGTCCTTCGGACGCCGGGCCGTCGCCAGCTCCCCCGCCCGGTTGCGCACGGCATCGCGAACCACTGCCGCCGTCGGCGGGACGCCCGGCGTGCTCACCCGCACCGTGAGGCGCTCGCCGTCCAGCGACGCAACCTCCCCCAGCCCCACGGTTCGCCCGTCAGCGGTCAGCGCAACCTGCCGACCCGCCCAGGCCCCGGGGACAGTCAGCGGCGGCGGCGTACCCAGCACCGGCGTCTCCGCCGGCAGGGTTTCCACCACGGCGCCGGCGAGCCAGGCTTCCCAGCTGCGTGTACGCGCCCGGGCGCGCTGCAGGCGCGTCGGGCCGTGGGCGGCGTCATCCGGACGGACGTGGAACACCGGTATCGCCAGGGCGTCGATTTCCGCCGCCAGCGGCACCCGTCCGCCGGCGCACAGCACCACCAGTGCGACCGGCTGTACCCGCCGTGCCAGTCCTTCCAGCAGTTCGGCTGCGGCAATGCCGCGAACGACACCCGGCGCGTCCACCACCCTGACCTCACCCGTCGCGCGGTCCAGCAGCGCGGAAACCGCATCCAGCAGCGGCAGCCGGAACCGCGCCGCGTCCAGGGTGCACAACCCCTCCAGGTCCACCGTCAGCCACTCGCCCCGGCGACGCCGGCCCACGGCCACGGCGCCGGGCGGCCCGAAGGCCGGCACACCGGGATCGGCCGACAACGCCAGCGCTTCCGCTCCCAGAGCATCCATACAACGGCTGGCGAGCGTGGACTTGCCTGAGCCGGGCGGACCGGTGACCAGTAGAGGGCCACTGCGCTCGCCCATCAGGTCGGCGATCCGCGGCACGCTCTGCGCTACGGTACTGACAGCATCGCCCCACTCTTCTGCAGACTCCATTCCGGCCGCCTCCTGGAGAATTCGCGCGAGCCACTGGCCAATCCGCCGTTGGCGCTGCGCCACGCCCCACCGTGAACTGTAGCGTGTGCGCCCGGGGCGTCCGGCGCGAATGTTGTTATCATTAGGCAGTAATACGAACAGCAATCCCGGTGACGCCATGTACGAGGAACCCAACGCCTACGACGAAGCCTCCCGGCAGACCGTGGAGCTGGGAAACCAGATCGCGGACGCCGACGAGTCGGCACACCTCTGGGACGTGGCCGACGGCCTGCTCGCCGGCGCCATCCAGTACTGGCTCTACACCCGCCAGCCCTGCGGCGACGCCTCCTGCGAGGACTGCGCCTCCATCTGCACCGCGGACCTGCGCATGCAGGAGCTGACGCGCCTCCTGCGCGAGTTCGCCGAATCCAGCGACTACTACCATTCCCCCACCGATCTGGACGTGGGAACAGCCTGACCATCGAAAACCCTGCCGAACCGGCCGCGGCGGGCGAGCGCCATGGGCCGTCGGCGGCGCGCGTCCGGACGTTCCGTGCCGACTGAAGGAGCACCCGTTGCCCCACCGCCGGGAAACCATCCGCTTCGCCACCTTCAACGTCGCCCTGGCCCGCTCGGCACCCGGCGCACTCGCCGAGGCCCTCGGCAGCGCCGACGATTCTCAGGCCCGGACGGTCGCCGAGATCATTCAGCGCGTGCGCCCGGACGTCCTGCTGCTGAACGAGTTCGACTACGACGCCGACGGCCTGGCACTGCAGCGCTTCCGCGAGAACTATCTTGCCTGCGGGCGCAACGGCGCCGAAGCCATGTCGTATCCCCACGCCTTCGCCGCGCCGGTGAACACCGGCGTCCCCTCGGGTCTGGACCTGGACCGGGACGGACGTACCGACGGCCCCGGCGACGCCCTCGGTTTCGGCGCCTTTGCCGGGCAGTACGGGATGGCGCTGCTGTCGATGCATCTGCTGCGCACGGACGGCATCCGGACCTTTCGCGAGTTCCGCTGGGGGGACATGCCCGGGGCGCTGCTGCCGAGCGTGCCGGAGACCGACGAACCCTGGTTCGACGCCGAGGCCGCCGCCGTCGTCCGCCTCTCCTCCAAGAGTCACTGGGACGTGCCGGTGCGCGTCGGCGCGCGGGAGATTCATCTGCTCTGCAGCCACCCCACGCCGCCGGTTTTCGACGGTGCCGAGAGGCGCAACGCCCGCCGCAACCACGATGAAATCCGGTTCTGGGCGGATTACCTGAACGAAAACCGCGCCGGCTATATCCGTGA
>JASFMS010000017.1:0-10901 GCA_050117435.1 Ectothiorhodospiraceae bacterium
GTCCAGCGAACGCTGCAGCCGGGCGCGCACGCCGGTGCTCGAGACGACCGTTTCACCACGGGCGAACCGGTAGGCCTCGTCCGGCCCGAGTCGGTTGCCGACCATGCCGGCATCGGTCGAGAAGCTGGTGTGCACGTGGGTGTCGCCCCATAACACGCGCTGGGGGTAGCCGATGTCCAGGTAGGGGGAGTATTCCTTCTCGCCCAGGTGCTCGGTTTCCGTGGGCTCGTTGCCATAGCCCGCGTAGGGTTCGGCAGACACCGCCCTGTGCACGGGGAATGCCACCGATACGGCGACAGCGAATATCGGCCAAAGGCGACGCATGGGACCTCCCTGCGGATGTTCCGCCAGACTTGTGGGGCCGGAGGCGCCGAACCGGGGGCTAGCCTCGCTTCGAGCGCCCTGCAGGCAACTCGACGTCGGCTTTCACCGTTTCAGCGGCCCGGTCCCAGAAAAGTGGGCTGTCGGAACGTTCACCGCAATTGGCCTTTGGTCCAATGGTCCTCCGTTCACGCAACGGCAAACGCGCCGGGCATTGGGGGCAATTCAATCCCGCGCAGAAATTCTGTTAGTCAATAACTAACAAATTTCCTTGCGAATGTTGGTTCCGAATGGACGTTTCGCTCTTATCGATTTGGAGCCAAACGGCAAGGGCCGAACAACACGGTTTCCATATTTTTCCTTTCCATCAGATGCTTGGGCAATAGAATCTCGGGCCGAAACTCTCCGTGGCACGGAAACTGCGCTCAAAGGGCGTAACCATCATCCGTTTCGAGGAGAGAGTCATGAACGAACATCACCGCGAATCCGAGATCCAGCGCCTGGCCGATGAACTCGAGGCGGACCGCCACTTCGCCGCGCCGCCGGAGGCATGCTCGGTGGATGAGTTCACCGAACTGCACGGATACCGGCCGGAAAGCCACTATTACGATTGATTTCCAGGTCTTGGCGCCCAAATTGAGGGCGGGGCTTACGGTAGTGCCCCGCCCTCCGCCTGGCGCAAGACCGCCAATTGGACTTACGAGGGACTAGCTGTGAGAACGCGGACACAGATTGATTCGACGGCCGGTATTGCGCGTGCCGTAGTCAATCATTCGGACCGTTCTAAACTTTATTTTGGACGCTCTCTGTCCGCTTCGCGTTCCAATAAAAACGGCGACCCTCGGAGGCGCGTCATGGATAGGCTTACGCTAAACCGAATTATCCGATTCCAGGACACTGGCGGCTGTTTTTCCATCCCGGTTTCCACAGCCGTGCTCACTCTGCTCTGGTCGGTCACAACCGGAGCGACAACCGATCTTCAGGCGACAACGGAACAGGCGGTGGTCACGGTCTGCGGCGGATTCGTGCAAAACAACGACGCGGTCACCGCGGATCAGCAGGACCTGTTCGCCCGCTGCGCCGAGATGGTGCACAACTCCCGAGAGCTGGACCGCATTCCGCCCGGCCCTACTACGAACACCCTGGGCCTGGACAACGAGCAACTCGACGCGGCCTACCAGCAACTGGCGGCCGAGGAAACCATCGCGCCCGGCAACATGGCTACCGATACTGCGAATATTCAGACCACCGCCATTCTGGGACGCATCGACGCCCTGAGAGGCAGCGGGGGCAGCCTCGCGCGGACTGACCCGGGCACCGACAGCCCCGGATCGAGAACGCTGGTCGCCTCACTGAACGACGCTCTGACCCTTGGACTGGCCAACGGCACGACGACGCTTAACGGCGACTGGCGCCGCCTCGGCATATTCGTCAACGGTGACTTCGGCTTCGGCGAGAAGGATACGTCGGACCGTGAGGACGGATTCGACTATGACTCCCGCGGCGTGACCGCTGGCGTCGACTACCGCCTCACGGAAGCCCTCGTCCTTGGCGGTGCCGTGGGTTACAGCAGGCTCAGTGCCGACTTCAAGAAGTCCACGAATGTGACCGGCGGCTCGGTGGATGCGGACAGCTACAACGTCTTCGGCTACGGCCTGTACACGGTGGGTGGCTACTACGTGAACGGCCTGCTCGGCTACACCTCCACGAGCTTCGACATTGACCGACGGATTCTCTACGAACCGGCGCCAGGGTCCACCGCCGAAGGTGCCAACCGCACGGCAACGGCCGATACCGACGGCAGTCAGGTCGAGGTCAGTCTCGCCGGCGGTTACGACTACCGGCGCAACGCATTGACTATCAGTCCGGAACTGCGACTCGACTACCTGAACGCCGACATCGACTCCTACCGCGAGAGCGGCGCCCAGGGACTGGTACTGCAGGTGGACGATCAGACCATCGAATCCTTCACCAGCGCGCTGGGCGTGCAGGCGTCCTTCACCACGAGCCACAGCTTCGGCGCACTGATCCCGCAGGCGCGGGTGGAATGGATACACGAGTTCAGCAACGACGGACGACGGATCGAGACCCAGTACGTGAACGATCCGCGTAACAACGTCCTGGCTCTCCAGACGGAGGATCCGGACCGCAACTACGCCCTCATCGGCCTGGGCGTCTCGGCGGTCTTTCAGAGCGGAATGCAGGCGTTTATCAACTACGAGACGCTGCAGGGTCTGAAGAACATTGAAAGCCATTTGATCACGGCGGGAATACGCCTCGAGATGTAGAGGCCCCGCCGCAACGCGGGACACCGGCGGCGCCCCGGTCCCTGAACCCAGCGCCGCCGGTTCGTCCCGGTAACCCGTCGCGACGGCGACCGAGGACACGGTGCGGTTCAGCATCACCGCACCGGGGAAGGTGGGAGATGAGTCATCACGGGACGCCCCTCAAGGCTGCGATAGCGGTTTCAGTGGCCGCGCTGCTCGCCGCCTGTGCGACGCGGACGCCGACATCCGCCGAAATGGCCTCGGTGCCGAAGGACAACGCCGACCAGCTCCTGGTGGTGGACTGCCTGTTGCCCGGGCAGATCCGCAAGCTCGGGTCCAACCTGACGTTTCTCACCCCCAGGCGCCCGGTGAAGACCTCGGCGCGGGACTGCGAGATCCGCGGCGGCGAATACGTCGCCTACGATCGGGCCAACTACGCCACGGCGCTGCGGGTGTGGCTTCCCCAGGCCAAAGCCGGAGATGCCAGCGCCCAGGCGTATGTGGGAGAAATCTACGAGAGAGGCCTGGGACTGGAACCCGACTACGAGCTCGCCGCCCGCTGGTACCGGATGGCGGCCGAACAGGGGGACTCCCGGGCGCAGATCAACCTCGGTTCGCTCTACGAACGCGGCGTTGGCGTGCCACAGGACAAGGTCGTCGCTCTCAACTGGTACCGCAGGGCCTCCGGCCTCACCGACGACACCCTTGCCTTCACCTCTTCCATCCGTGCGCTTGAGTCGGAACGCGACGCACTGCGTCAGGAAGCCAGCCTGCGCCGGCAGGAAGCGGAGCGCCTGCGCGCGGAACTCAACAGCACACGCCAGGCCATGCAGCAACGCGAACGCGGTATGAAATCGCTGGAAGCCGACCTTCAGCGCACTCGCCGCGAGCTCCAGGAGCAGCGTGCCCTTCCGGCGGCCAACCAGGATCCCCGTGCCGTTCAGACGCTCGAGAAGCGTGTCGCCGAGCAGCAGGCCTCGCTGCAGCGCCAACGGGATGAAATCGACTACCTGGAGCAGTCGGCTGATCGTCAGCAGGCCATGCTCACTGCTGAACTTCGGGCCGCGGAGGCACGCGAGCGGGAGCTGCAGACCGAGGTGGCCCTGGGGCGGCAGGACGTTGAATCGCTGCGCCGTCAGCTTCAGGCAACCCGCCAACAGCTGGAGTCCCGACAGGACAATATCGCCGCGCTGGAGAACGAACTGGCGCGCACCCGCCAGCAGATGAACGACCCTGCCGGCACCGATGAGGCGGCCGCCTTGGAACTCCAGGCAAAGGTCGCGGACGACCAGAAGCGCCTGGAGACAATGCGTCAGGAAATGGCGCAGTTGCGCGCCACTGCGGACCGGCAGCAGGCCGCGCTCGAAGCCGAGCTCGGCACCGCCCGGGCCGAGAGCGAAGAGCTGCGCACGGAACTCGCATCCGCCCAGCAGGAAACGGCGCAGCTGCGGGAAGACCTCCGCGCCACCCGTGAGGATCTCGCTGCACGTCAGGACCGCGTCGAGAGTCTCCAGGGGCAACTGGAACAGACACGGCTGCAACTGGCGCAACGGCAGAACAGTGGTGCCGACCAGAGCGAAGTCCAGGCACTGCAGCAGCAGCTTGCGCAGACGCGCAGCGCGCTGCAGGAGGAGAAGCAGGAAACCGCTCGACTGCAGAAAGCAACGGCAGAGCAGCAGGTGCGCCTCACCGCCGAGCTGGAAGCGGCGAAGCAAACGGAAATCAAACTGCGGCGGGACCTGGACGCCAGCCGGAACACCACCGAGAAACTAAACGACGCCCTCGCTGAGACACAGCAGCAACTCAGGGAACGCCGCGACACCGTGGTGAGCCTGCGCCAGCAGCAGAACCAGACGCAGCAGCAGCTCGATGCCCTACAGGGCAACGCCTCGGGCGACCAGCAGACGATCCGGGAGCTTGAACAGCGGGTGGCGGAACAGAAGGCCCGGCTGGCACAGCAGGAGCAGGAAGTGGCGCGACTGGAACAGTCGGCGCAGGAGCAGCAGGCGAAGCTGAACTCGCAGCTTGCGGACGCCGGACGCCAGCAGCAGGAGCTGCAGGCGAATCTGCAGGCTCAGGCCGAGAGGAGCCGGTCGCTGGAGGAGCAGATCGACTACCTGAAAAACCAGCTTGCCAGCTATCAGGACCGCCTTGACGCCCGACAGCAGGAATTGGCACAGCAGACGCAGCGCCGGGAAGAGGCCGAAGCCGCCCTGGCCGCCCGCAACGAGGCCGAAGCAACCGCCCCGGCGGACAGCGAGGAACTGGTACGTCTACGACAGCAGGTCCAGGACCGGGACGCGGAACTGGCGAAGACTCGCGCTCAGGTCGCGGTGCTGCAATCGCTGGTGGAAGAAAACCTGGGCGAGCTCACGAAACTTCGCCAGGTCGCGGCCACGGTAAAGAGCGGCAGCGAAAACGCGGAGTTCTCGGAACTGGCCGTGAAGCCGCCGTCCATCGACTTCGGCGCCTACTATGCCCTGGTGATCGGCAACAACGCCTACCGCAACCTGCCGGATCTTGGCACGGCCAGTCAGGACGCCCGTGCCGTCGCCAGCGTGCTTCGCGACGACTATGGCTTCGAGACCCGGCTGCTCATCGACGCCGACCGCTACACCATCCTCTCCGCGCTGAACAAGTTCCGGGAGGATCTGACCGACAAGGACAACTTCCTCCTGTACTACGCCGGACACGGCGAGCTCGACCGCGCCAATGCCCGCGGCCACTGGCTGCCGGTGGACGCCGAGCCGACGAGCACGGCCAACTGGATTTCCAACGTGCAGATCACGGACATCCTCAACGCCATGTCCGTCAAGCACGCCATGGTGATCGCCGACTCCTGCTACTCGGGCACGCTGGCCCGGTCCATCACTACGGCCACCGAAGGCGGGCGTTCCGACGAGAAGCAGATCCAGTGGCTGCGCCTGATGGCGAAGACACGATCCCGGACGGTTCTCACTTCCGGCGGACTGAAACCCGTACTCGACACCGGCGGCGGCGAGCACTCCGTATTCGCGCGTGTCCTGCTGGATGTGCTGCAGGATAACCGCCAGGTACTGGAAGGCCCGGTGCTCTATCGGGAAGTGGCGGAGCAGGTCCGCGCCATCGCCGCCGAGCTGGACGTGCAGCAGGACCCTCAGTACGCGCCCATCAAGTTCGCCGGTGACCTGGGTGCACCGTTCCTTTTCGTGCCGAAGACGGATCTTCCCCGGACATGAACGGCGTCGCAGCAAAACGGTTGGCATTTCTGGCAGCGCTGTGCCTGGGCCTCCCCGGCCTCGCAGCAGGCGTGCGTGCCGCCGACGACGTGGTGCTCGCCATCGAAGGCTCCAGCAGCATGGCGGCGGGCGACGCCGGGCGGACAACGCGCCGCGCGCTCCAGTCATTCGCCGTCGCCCTCAAGCCCGACGATCGCCTCGCCGTGGTCATGTTCGGCGAAAAGCCCCGCCTCTTGCACCCGCTCGGCCCGCCCGGGCCGGACGCCCTGTCATCGTTGCCCCAGGAGGGCTCGCAGGCGAACATTGCCGTGGGTCTCGAACGCGCCCTCTACGAACTGAAACGCAATGGCAGAGCCGATGCCGCGCGTTCCGTCGTTCTTGTAACCGATGGCGGCGTGGACACGGGCGACCGGACCCTGAACCGTGTCCTGTCCGAGTGGATGACCGGGGAACTCGCCGATGAAGCGTCGCAGGCGGGGATTCGCGTATTCGGCGTAGGACTGACCGACGACGCCGACTTCCGCCTCCTTCAGACGCTGGCGCAGAAGACCGGTGCCGCGTACTTCCGGGCTTCCACACCCGAGGAAACGTCCGCGGCCCTGTCCCGAATCCATTCCGAGCTGGCGAATTCCATCGCCAGCACGCCAACGGCGACCGATGAGGCCGATGTCGGCACGCGCCGGGAGGCACCGGTCGGCACGGAGCGTGACGACGCACCGAGCGTCACGGCCTCCCGGCCCGCCCCCTCCGCCGCCGCCGTAGAGCGGCCCCGGTCTGACGCCCGCCAGGAAACCGAAGTGGCCTCCGCTCCGGTCGCTCCCCCGCCTGAAACGCCGGCCAAGGGCACGCCGGAGCCGACGCTTGAGCCTGCGGCACCCTCCGGCATCCCCGAGTCGGCCGCGCCCGCCGCGCAACGGGGCATCGCTTCCGACTGGCTGCGGACCATCACCAACGCCTGGCGCAACATCCCGGAACCGAAGGAACTCCTGTCGTGGCTGCGCCAGCGTCTCGACATACTCGCCGTGGCCGGTGCGTTTGCGTTGCTGATCGCGGTAACGATGATCGTCTCGCTCAGGCGTGCCCGGCGTGGTCCGGAACCGCCGAGCCGGGGGTATTCCGTCCCCCCCGCCGGTCAGGATGCGCCAGACTCGGCGGCAATTCCCCTACGGCTCATCGACTGCGGCAAGCATACCGGCCGGGCGAGCCATGAATTTCAGGGCCGGCGCGTGACCGTCGGTCGCGGTGCGGATGACGCGGGCAGGAAAGGCGCCGCTCTCGTTATCAACGCGGACACCGTCAGCCGCCGACACGCGGCAATCGAGTATCGGGACGGCAACTACCACGTCAGGGATTGCGACAGCGTCAACGGCACCTACGTCAACGGCAAGCGGATTCGCGGCGACCGCCGTCTGGCCAATGGCGACCGGGTTCGTTTCGGAGAATGCGAATTCGAAGTGATGCTGGCCGTGGACAATGCGGGGGCTGAAACCGTCGCCGTGCCCACCCCCGGAGCGGCCGCCGTGGAGACTGCCGTCTCCAGCGTTGCTTCCGGTTCCAGCAAAGCCGAGGCAGCCACCGGGAATGGGGCGCCGGTCCCCGGTGCCGGTAGCGGGGAAATACCGGAAGACAAGGACCGCACACTGGTGAGGCCGCGTCCGTAACCCGCCGCTGAGCGGTAGTTGCCGTTGCGTCAACGGCAACTACCGCCGAATTCCGTCAGCCAATTCCCAACATCCGTTCGAAGAATCGCGCCGAAATCCTCGCGATAACCGCTCTTTTCAGCGCCGCTGGGCCCGGAAAGCCCGGATGCACCAACGCTGGCACGTCCGATGCATGAGTCTACTGAAACCGGACGTACCAGCGAGGTGAACAAAATTGACGAAGACAGGACCGTTGAGCCAAGGCAGCGTATCCCGCGACACCAGTACGCTTCGCGGCCGACACACTCGGTCCGCGAGCTGGCTGGAACTGGCCCTTGACGTCCAACGCGCATACGTCGAAACGGTCTGGAGTCTATGGGCCCTGCCGTTCACGCTTGCGGCGCACCCCGTTTCCCGTGCCCCGGCCAACGTGCTCCGACCGTATTTCCGACGTGGAACCGCGCGCTGGCGCCCGGAGAAGGCCGTGGTGATTCCGTTCGCCGGCCCGAATGGCCGCGGATCACGGCAGGTACTATAAAGAGCAGAAGGCGGAGTTGCTCCCTCTCACTCCAAACCGGAGCAATCGCACGAGCGCGACCACGCCTCTGGAGGAAAATGCGCATGGCCAGGATTCAGATTGCGGACCTGAATGAGAGCACCGAGCTCGACCGTAAGGCAATGCAGGACATCAAGGGCGGCGCTCGCGGCACCAGCCTGCTCAGGCCCCGCTATCGCGCGGGATACCTCAGGGTAAGGAGCCTGCTTTCCGGAAAGGAGCGCACGGACCGTCGCTGAACGCTTCGGCGCTCCGGCACTACCGCCCGTACCTGCCGCGCGTCGCCGGCGGACCATAGGACCGTGGGATGGCGTCATTCGAGTGAACGTCGCCCCACTTGCCGCGTCTTGCCCTCTCTCAGCATTGCCATTCGACATTCCGGTGTCGGGCGCAGGAGACCCTAGATGACGCTCTCCGTAAGCAACCTCCGTCGAAACCGCAAGCGTGACCGCCAGGCCCGGGATCGGACGGCAGCCAACGACCTGCCCCAGGCATCCCTGCCTTCGCTCCGCCCCATGGACGGCCACCAGCTTGTGAAAGAAAACATCAAGCACATGGCGGACGGCGGAATCAGCCAGAACAACCGCGAGGAAGGATTCGTCGCCGCCTTCCGCGACGAGGAATCCGGTACCGTCGCCCTGGCACGCTTCGAAGACGGCACCCCCGCCCCCGTGCATCTGCTCGACGGACTGCCCGAAGACTGGGTTCTCGAGCGCGACGACACCGGCCGCGTCAAATCCATCAAACCGTCCGTCGTGGGCGGCTTCGTGCGCCAGGGGCGTTTCTATACACGCCAGGAGGCGGCGGAGGCGACGGTTGGGTGAATGGGTTGTTGATTGGTTGATTGGGCGTTAATCGGTTAGTCCGTTAGTCCGTTAATCAGAGAGTCGGTTTTTCGACTTGCCGGACGGCAGGGTTGTGCCGCTTATTTTTCGATTAGTTAATTCGTCAACTGGTTAATTGGGGTGGGCGGATCGGTTGGGAGTAAGAGCATGTGGGAGCGGCGCCCTTGCCGCGAATTCCCCGATCGCGGTTAAGGGAAATTCTGTTCCGGCGGCATGGCACGGCGCGAACCGCCGAACACGAGAGGCGTTCTCGGTACCAGAAGATTCGCGGCGAGGGCGCCGCTCCCACGGGAATTCTTTTCCCGATTTCCAGCTCCCAGCTCCCAGTTCCGGGTTCCGGGTTCCGGGTTCCGGGTTCCGGGTTCCCGATTAACCGATTAACCGATTAACGAATTAACGAATCAACCAATCAACCAATTAACCAACAAACCATTCACCCCGCAGCACGACCCCGAAACGCCTTCGAACTCAACCCGTGCTTCTTCAGCAGCGTCTGTAGATACGAGCGGTTCATGCCCGTGCGTTTCGCCAGGGCCGTGACGCGGCCGTCCACCTCGCGCAGACCCTGCTCCAGGTAGTTCCGCTCGGCATCGTCGCTGGCGATGCGTTTCACTTCGGTCAGTGACATCGAGGTCTCCGATTGTTCCACGTCCGAAACGGCGGCCAGCCCGAGCGGGCGCACGCCGTCCGGCAGGTGCCGCAGGTCAGCGATGTCGTCCGCCAGACAGGTGATGCGGTAGATGATGTTGCGCAGTTCGCGAATGTTGCCGGGGTAGTCGTAGGTCATCAGGAACTGGCGCAGCCGGCCGGTGATGCGTACCGGCTGGCGCTGCAGCTGTTCTGCGGCCTCGCCGCAGAAGTAGTCGATTAGCAGCGGGATCTCGTCGCGGCGCTCCCGAAGTGCGGGGACGGACACATGGATCACGCCCAGGCGGTAGAACAGGTCCTCCCGGAATTCTCCCTTGCGGCTCATCTCGAAGAGGTTGCGGTTGGTGGCCGCAACCACACGAGTGTCCACCCCGATGGGCTCGTCGGAACCCACCCGCTGAATCTCCTGGGACTGCAACACGCGAAGCAGCTTGACCTGCCCCTGCAGCGGCAGTTCGCCGATCTCGTCGAGAAAGATGGTGCCGCCATTGGCGCTCTCGAAACGGCCTCTCCGGTCGCTGGCAGCGCCGGTGAACGCGCCCTTCTTGTGGCCGAACAGCTCGGATTCGATCAGATTTTCGGGTATGGCGCCGCAGTTGACCGACACGAACGGGCCCTCGCTCCGGCCGCCGTTACTGTGAATAACCTTCGCCATCAGCTCCTTGCCGGTGCCGCTTTCCCCTTCTATGAGCACGGGCAGGGGCGTGGGGGCCGCCCGCTCGGCGATCTCCAGCGCCTCCAGCAGGCGCGGACTGTCACCGAACACGCCCTCGAACACGAAACTGCGTTCGATCAGCGCCTGGCGCCGCTGGAGCGTGCTCGGAGCCGGGGCCTCAATCGCTTCCGGCTCATCGGGTTCTTCCTGGCCCGCCGAAGCGCCGATGAAGCGTTCCTTCCGGGAGAGCTTCATGACATCGTCGCGCATACCGTTGCACTGCCCGAGCAGCTTCTGGATTTCCGGGCGCTCCAGCTTCTGCGCCCAACGCAGGGCGGAGCGGAGAATCTCGATGCGTTCCAGCAACTCACCGTAGCCGCTGGTGGTCGGCCTGCTGAAAGTGAATTTCTTCATCACGCCCCCGCCATCTGTTTCTGAACCAGCTGGTAGTACATACCCTTCTTGTCGACCAGATCCTGGTGGGGACCTTCCTCGACGATACGACCCTGATAGAGCACCAGGATCTTGTCGGCCTTCATGACCGTACTGAGCCGGTGGGCAATGACCACCGCGGTGCGCCCCTCGAGGATCTCCCGCATGCTCTGGAGGATGTTGCCTTCCGACTGGGTATCCAGGGCGGAGGTCGCTTCGTCGAAAACCAGCAGACGCGGGTCGTGGTAAAGGGCCCGAGCGATACACAGCCGCTGGATCTGGCCGCCGGACAGCCCCATGCCCCGTTCGCCCACCAGCT
>JASFMS010000018.1:0-10633 GCA_050117435.1 Ectothiorhodospiraceae bacterium
AGGGGGAATGGGGAAGAAGGACGATTCGGCGAAACTGAGCCCGGCCAGGAACCAGGGCGCGCGCCGGTGCGCCGACCAACGTAGAACGCGATCGTAGAGTCGCGAAAACAAACCGCTCATTCCACCCCTTCCAGCATGGGAACGAAACTGACTGCGGAGACATCGCGGCAGTTGACGCTGCCGCCGTCGCGCTCATAGAGGCGCAGGCTCTGTTGGCCCGACTGCCCCACCGGTGCGATAAGGCGCCCGCCCGGCGCGAGCTGCTCGAAAAGAACGGCCGGCACTTCCGGGGGAGCCGCCGTCAGCACAATGGCGTCAAAGGGCGCCTGGGACGGCCAGCCCCCGAAACCGTCGCCGAGGCGCTGGCGGACGTTGTTCAGCCTGAGCGCTCTGAACAGGCGCCGGCAGCGCTCGTGGAGCGCCCGCATGCGCTCCACGGTGAAAACCTGAGGTACCAGCTCCGCCAACACGGCCGCCTGGTAACCGGATCCTGTGCCGATCTCCAGCACCCGCTGCGGCTGAAAGCCCTCCAGCAACACCTCGGTCATTCGGGCTACGACGTAGGGCTGGGAGATGGTCTGCCCGTAACCGATGGGCAGTGCGGTGTCCTCATAGGCTCGACTGGCAAGCGCTTCATCCACGAACAGGTGCCGCGGCACATGCCGCATGACGTTGAGCACCCGCACATCGCGGATGCCCTCATCGCCAAGGCGGGCGACCAGACGTTCCCGGGTGCGCTGCGAGGTCATGCCGATACCACGAATCGATTGCGGGTCCATCAACGCAGCCCCTCGATCCAGCCGGCGACCTGCTCAAGAGCCTGGTAGCGGGTGAGATCTACCTGTATGGGAGTTATGGAAACGCAGCCCCGACTGATGGCGTCGAAATCCGTGCCGGGTCCGGCGTCCTCCTCTTCACCGGGCGGACCGATCCAGTAAATCGGGCGTCCTCTGGGATCCTCGGAGCGAATGACCGGCTCCGCACGGTGGCGCTGGCCCAGGCGGGTCGCCTCGAAGCCGCACAGCTCGTCCCAGGGCCGCCCCGGCACGTTGACGTTGAGGATGGTATCCGCGGGAAGCGGATCCCGACGCAACCGTTCGAAGATGACCGTGGCGACCCGCGCCGCCGTGGCATAGTGACGCTCCTGGTGCGACGCCAGGGAGATGGCGATGGCCGGCAACCCCAGGAACCGCCCCTCCATGGCGGCAGCCACCGTACCACTGTAGAGAACATCATCCCCCAGGTTGGGCCCGGCGTTGATACCGGAAATGACCATATCGGGCTCATCATCAAGAAGCCCGGTGATCGCCAGGTGCACGCAATCGGTCGGCGTACCTTCCACCCGATAGTAGTCCTCGCCGACGCTGATCACGCGCACGGGGGTATCCAGTGTGAGCGAGTTGCTTGCGCCGCTGCGGTCGCGTTCCGGCGCCACGATGGTAACGTCGGCCGAATTCCGCAGCGCCCCGGCGAGTTCCAGAATACCGGGCGCCTGATAGCCGTCGTCGTTGCTCACGAGCACTCGCATGCCTGTCGGTGGCCTCCCTCGATGCTGTTGGTGGCGTGGGCGCTCAGTATACCCATCCTGAACGACGGCTGTCTGTGAAGCCGGCGAGACGATAGGATGGGCCATCGGGAACCATTCGCGCAGGGGCGTTGCAATGTCAGATTCCAGCGACGGCGACGACATGTCCCTCTTTCGCGAGGCAATGCGGGGCGTGCGCCCATTGAACCGCGACGCGGACGCACCTGCGGACGCACCCAAACCCGCCCCGGTCCCGCATCAGCTCAGGGCGGACGAACGTGCGGTCATAGAGGAGCTGCGCCGCGCGGAAACCGACGATCCCGCGGATCTGGGCGCCGAACGCGGCGAGGCCGTGTCCTTTCTCCGCGAAGGCCTTCAGAAGCGCGTGCTTCGCCGCCTGCGCCGGGGACACTACAGTGTGGCCGCCGAGCTCGACCTCCACGGCATGACCTCCGAACTTGCCCGAAGCGCCTTGCGGGAGTTCATGGCCGAATGCCGGCGGCGCGACCACCGCTGCGTGCGCATCATCCACGGCAAGGGACGGGGCTCGAGCAACCGCGGCCCGGTGCTGAAAGGGAAGGTTAACCGCTGGCTGCGCCAGCGCGACGACGTGCTGGCCTTCTGCTCGGCACGTCCCGTGGACGGCGGCACCGGCGCGTTGTACGTGCTGCTGCGGCATTCGTGAACGCGAATTGGCTAGCCACCGATGAACGCCGATGGATGCGGATTTGGGAGATTCGTTCGCCGCAAGTGGCCGCGGCCAAATCAACAGAGGCCGGTAATCCGCTGAGCGGCGCCCCCGCCGCGAATCCCCGACCTGGACCGGACCGGCCCGAAACCTCACCAGCGACGATACGGCATCCCCGCTCAGTCCACGGCACTCGGCACTCAGTCCTTCAGCCCTTCCCTCTCCAACTCGAACACCTCGCCCAGCACCGTCGTGGCATAGGCGCCGGCCGGCAAACTCATGGCGACTCGCACCACACCCGGTGCCGGAAAGTCCCAGCCCAGATCGGAGACGTGGAGTCTCAACGCCCGGCGCGCGCCTTCCAGGCCGTGTTCGACCAGCCCGTGCATCAACGCCGGGGCTTCCTCCAGCACGGCCGCCTCCAGCGCCGCGACGTCGGCGTCCGGCCGGGCGCCTCCCCGCCCGGGAAGGGGGCCGGTCGGGTGGATATTCATCAGGGTGAGCCGGCGCACCAGGCTGTCCGCCGGCTCGGTTTCGGCGGCAAACAGGCTGCGACGGCCATCCAGCATCATGAGCTCGCCCGGCAGCGCGCGGTTCCAGGTGCCCTCCGCGACGCGGCGGCTGAGCACTCGGTTGAACAGCTCCGCGCGAGCCGCCGAGAAAAGGAGACCGCGGAGTTTGCGGTCCCGCACCCGAAGACGCCCTTCGAAGTAGGCCAGGGCCTTGTCCAGATTGCGCCCCTGAAAACCGAAACGCTGCGGACCGAAGTAGTTCGGCACGCCGTCCAGGGCGATGGCCAGCAGCCGCCTGGATATCCTTTCCGGCGCGGCGGAAACATCTCGAAGCGTAATGACGAAGCGGTTCCCGGCAAGCGCGCCGGTGCGCAGCTTGCGCCGGTGGCGCTCCACCTCCAGCAACTCCACGTCGCCGAGAACGGTACCCGGCATCAGCTCGCCACCAACCGGCACGCTCAGCCATTGCTCGGTGACCGCATGCCGGTCCTTCAGGCCGGCATAGCCCACGTCGCGGGGCGCGACACCCGCCGCCCTGGCAACCACCCGGACCGCATCCGGCGTCGTGCAGCCCCGCTTGCGGATCCGGACCAGCCAGTGCTCGCCGTCGCCATCGGGACAGAACCCCAGCCGTTCAACGACGCGGAAGTCCTCGGGCCAAACGCGGAATCGCGCACGAGCCACGGGAAAGCCATGCGCGGGTCGCAGCGCGGAGGGGAGGAGTCGGGGTTCAGGAGGTGCTGCGCTCATGCAGCGGCGTCGCCTTCGAGGAGCACGACGGCCAACGCGGCAACCCCCTCCTCCCGACCCACAAACCCCATGCGCTCCGTGGTGGTGGCCTTCACGCTAACCGCCCCGAGGGAAAGCAGCAGGTCCTCGGACACATTCACGCGCATGGCGGGAATATGCGGCGCCAGCTTCGGCTTCTGCGCCATGAGTGTGGCGTCGACGTTTGCCACCCGCCAGCCCTCCTGCCTGACCAGTTGGTGAGCATGGCGCAGCAGTACGCGACTGTCGGCGCCGGCGTAGCGTGGATCCGTGTCCGGGAAATGTCCGCCGATGTCACCCAGAGCGGCGGCGCCGAGCAGCGCGTCTGTGATGGCATGAAGCAGGCAATCGCCGTCGGAATGCGCTTCGAGGCCGAGGTCATGGGGTATGGTCACGCCGCCCAGCACAAGCCGCCCGCCTTCCTTGAAGCGGTGGGCATCGACGCCCTGACCGATTCGCATGTTCATGGGGCGATCCGCTCCACACCGGCCCCCGACCGCGCTGACAGTATTGCCTCAACGAGGGGAAGGTCCGAAGGCAGGGTGAGCTTGAGATTCTCCATGTCGCCCTCGACAAGCCGGGGCGAGTAGCCGGCATGCTCCATGGCCTGAGCCTCGTCAGTGACCGCGACACCGCTCAACGCGGCACTCTCAAGCGCCTCACGCAGCGGACCCAGGGGAAACAGCTGGGGGGTCTGGGCCTGCCAGAGGCCGTCCCGGGCAACCGTGCCGGTGACTCGGTCGGACTCGTCGCCGCGCTTCAATGTGTCGCGCACGCGGAGTCCGAGCAGTCCGCCATTCGGGTCATTCCCGACCTCTCCCAGCAGACGCGCCACTGCCTGCGGCCGCACGCAAGGCCGCGCAGCGTCGTGTACAAGGACCGGCCGTTCCGGTTCAACGCCCAGCTTCGCGAGCGCCCCGAGCGCGTTGCTCACGGACTCGGCGCGGGTCGTCCCGCCGCCACAGACGTGAACCCGGGAATCCGCCGCGGCGGCCAGCCCGTGCCAGTGACTGTCGCGGATTCCCAGTGCCACCATGATTCCGCTGACACCAGGGACTTCCAGCAATGCACCCAGCGTCCAGTCGATGACGGCTCGGCCGAGAACACGGTTGTACTGCTTGGGCAGGGTTCCGCCGAATCGCTCGCCGCGCCCGGCGGCGGGAACGACGGCCCAGGCCCCGGCGCCCGGGTCACTGACCATCGTCTTCGACGACTACCTGATAGAAAGTCTCGCCGGACTTGACCATCCCGAGCTCACGTCGGGCGCGCTCCTCAACGGCACTGAGGCCGTTCTTCAGGTCTCCCACGTCCGCCTCCAGCGCCTGGTTGCGCTCGCGCAACTGATCGTTCTCCGCGCGCTGATCGGCCACCGCCTGCTGCAGGCGGTGGGCCTTCGGCACGCTGCCATCGCCAAACCAGAGGCGCCCCTGGAGGACCAGGAGCAGCGCGACGAGGCATCCGATCAGCAAACGCACCTTCATATCAGACCGTCAGGCGAAACCCTTGAGGTTGGGGAAAGCACTCCGACCAGCATAACGCGCCTTTTCGCCCAGTTCCTCCTCGATGCGCAGAAGCTGGTTGTATTTCGCGACACGATCGGAGCGGCAGAGAGAGCCGGTCTTGATCTGCGTGGCGGTGCTGGCTGCCGCGAGGTCGGCGATGGTGGTGTCTTCCGTCTCGCCGGAGCGGTGGGAAACAACCGCTGTGTAGCCCGCCTCATGAGCCATGGCGATTGCGTCCAGGGTCTCGGTGAGCGTGCCGATCTGGTTGAACTTGATGAGAATGGAGTTCGCGACACCGCGGTCGATACCCTCCTGGAGGATGCGCGTGTTGGTGACGAAGAGATCGTCGCCCACCAGCTGCACCTTTTCTCCCACGGCCTCCGTAAGCGCCTTCCAGCCGTCCCAGTCGCCCTCGTCCATGCCGTCCTCGATGGAGACGATGGGATACTTCTCCGCCCAGCCGCGGAGCACGTCGGCGAATTCGGCTGCGGAGTAGCGCTTGCCCTCGGATTCGAGGCTGTACACACCGTCGCTGTAGAACTCGGAACTGGCGGCATCCAGCGCCAGATACACCTGCTCGCCCATGCGGTAGCCCGCAGCCTCCGTGGCCTCCATGATGGCCTCGATGGCCGCTTCGTTGGACGGCAGATTGGGAGCGAAACCGCCTTCGTCACCGACAGCCGTGGAGAGGCCACGCCCGCCGAGCACGTTCTTCAGCGCGTGAAACACCTCGGTGCCGCAACGCAGAGCCTCGCTGAAACGCTCGAAGCCCACGGGCATGATCATGAATTCCTGGATGTCCACGCTGTTGTCCGCGTGGGCACCGCCGTTGAGGATATTCATCATCGGCACGGGAAGTACGTGCGGCCCCTCCGGCTGAAGCTGGCGGAACAGGGATCGCCCCTCGGAGGCCGCGGCAGCGCGGGCCACCCCCAGGGATACGGCCAGCAGGGCGTTGGCACCGAGCTTGCCCTTGTTGTCCGTGCCGTCCAGTTCGATGAGCCTGTCGTCGATGGCACGCTGGTCACCGGCGTCCATGCCCTGCAGGTTCTCACGGATGACGCCGTTGACGTTGGCCACCGCGCGAGTCACGCCCTTGCCCAGATAACGGCTCTTGTCACCGTCGCGAAGCTCCACCGCCTCCCGGGTGCCCGTTGAGGCACCGGACGGCACGGCGGCCCGACCGAACGCGCCGTTGTCCAGGGTTACGTCCGCTTCGACGGTGGGGTTGCCGCGGGAATCCAGTATTTCCCTGGCGTGAATATGCTTGATGCTTGCCATCGCTCTTCTGTTCCCTCCGTAGTAGTTCGGTGCCCCGGCTTGCGGGACACTAGCCCAGATCCTGCTCGATGAAACCCCGGCGCTTGACCGCGTCGTCCAGAGTCACCAGCGTTTCCAGGAGCTCACGCATGCGCGGCAGCGGCCATGCGTTGGGGCCGTCGGACAGCGCCGTCTCCGGCGTCGGATGCGTTTCCATGAACACGCCGGACACGCCGGCGGCAATGGCCGCCCTTGCCAGTACCGGCACGAATTCCCGCTGACCGCCCGAGGCGGTGCCCTGACCGCCAGGCAACTGGACGGAATGGGTGGCGTCGAACACCACGGGACATCCGGTATCCCGCATAACCGCCAGGGAGCGCATGTCGGAGATAAGGTTGTTGTAGCCGAAGGACACGCCGCGCTCACACACCATGATGTGGTCGTTGCCCACCGCCTTCGCCTTCTCGGCAACGTTGATCATGTCCCAGGGCGCGAGAAACTGCCCCTTCTTGATGTTCACGGGCCGCCCCTGCCGGGCGACCTTCTGGATGAAGTTGGTCTGCCGACACAGGAACGCCGGCGTCTGCAGCACATCCACGACCGAGGCCACCTCAGCCATCGGTGTATCCTCGTGGACATCGGTGAGCACCGGAACGCCGACGTCACGCTTGACCTTCTCGAGAATCCGCAACCCCTCCTCCAGGCCCGGGCCGCGGTAGCTGGCGTGGGACGACCGGTTGGCCTTGTCGAAGGAGGACTTGTAGATGAAGGGAATGCCCAGTGCATCGGCGATTTCCCGCAACTGTCCCGCCGATTCCAGGGCCAGCGTCTCCGATTCGATGACGCACGGACCGGCAATGAGGAAGAAGCGCCGGTCGAGGCCAGCCTCGAAGCCGCACAGATTGAATGCCGACATGGCTCAGCCCTCCTCGGCCGGTGCCTTGGCAGATACCGCGCCGGCGCCGGTGTCGGCGGACTCGCCGCGATAGGCGACCGCGGCGCGAATGAAGCTGGTGAACAGCGGATGACCGTCTCGCGGCGTCGACGTGAACTCCGGATGGAACTGCGGTGCCAGAAACCAGGGATGGTCCGGCAGCTCCACCACCTCCACCAGGCGCTCATTGGCCGACCAGCCGGATATGCGCAGCCCGGCTTCCTCCAGCGCCTCCGCATAGCGGTTGTTGAACTCGTAGCGATGGCGGTGGCGCTCACGCACCACGTCCTTGCCGTAAACGCTGTGCGCCAGGGAATCCCGGGACAGGCGCACGGACTGGGCCCCCAGGCGCATGGTTCCACCCAGATCCGAACCGGCGTCGCGGTGCTCCTGCAGGCCCTCTTCGGTCATCCACTCCGTTACCAGCGCGATTACCGGGTGCTGGGGGTGGGTGAGGAACTCGGTGCTGTGGGCACCCTCCAGGCCGGCCACGTTGCGGGCGTATTCGATCACGGCCACCTGCATGCCCAGGCAGATACCGAGATACGGGATGCGGTTGACCCGCGCGTAGCCGGCGGCGGCAATCTTCCCCTCCACGCCGCGCTCACCGAAGCCGCCGGGAACCAGGATCGCGTCCACGTCCGCGAGCAGGGTCTCCGCGCCCTCGCGCTCGATGGCCTCGGAATCCACGTAGCGGATATTGACCTTGTGCCGCGCCTGGACGCTGGCGTGTCGAAGCGCTTCGTTGAGCGACATGTACGCATCGGCCAGGTTGACGTATTTGCCCACCATGGCGATGGTCACCTCGCCCTGGGGATGTTCCATGGCATCCACCACGCGATGCCAGTCGCCCAGGTTGGCCGGGGCCAGCTCCATGCCGAATTTCTCGGCCACGGTGTTGTCCAGCCCCTGGTCGTGGAGCATCTCCGGTACCTTGTAGATGTTGTCCACGTCCAGGCAGGGTATGACCGCGTCCGGATCCACATTGGTGAACAGCGCGATCTTGCGCCGCTCCTCCTCGGGAATGGGGCGGGAGGCGCGGCAGACGAGGATGTCCGGCTGGATGCCGATGGAGCGGAGCTCTTTCACCGAATGCTGGGTCGGCTTGGTCTTCATCTCGCCCGCCGCACCTATGAACGGCACCAGCGTCAGGTGTACGAAAAGGCAGCGCGAGCGGCCCTCGGCCCCCATCTGACGGATCGCCTCGAGAAACGGCAGCGATTCGATATCACCCACGGTGCCGCCGATTTCGATGAGCGCCACATCGGCGGCATCCGCGCCCTGCTCGATGCAGCGTTTTATTTCGTCGGTGATGTGGGGAATCACCTGTACGGTGCCGCCCAGGTAGTCCCCGCGCCGCTCCTTGCGGATGACGCTCTCGTAGATGCGCCCGGTGGTGTAGTTGTTGTCCCGTGTCATGCGCGAGCGCACGAAGCGCTCGTAGTGACCGAGATCCAGGTCCGTTTCCGCACCGTCGTCGGTCACGTAGACCTCACCGTGCTGGAACGGGCTCATGGTGCCCGGATCCACATTGATGTAAGGGTCCAGTTTCACCATGGTCACCTTCAGGCCACGGGCCTGAAGGATGCTACCCAGGGAGGCGGCGGCGATGCCTTTGCCCAACGAGGACACGACACCGCCCGTAATGAATATGAATCGCGTCATAGAGCAGCCAGAAAGCGGTTCAGGGACTGGAAATGGCGTCAACGGCGAGCGGGAGCGCTTACCGCCAGGATGGGCGTAGAAGGTAACAGAAGGTGGGGGTCCAGACAACGCGCGGTGGCGGTTTTCCCTCGCCCGCGAACCCCGTCAGAGCGGCTCCGTCCAGCGCGGCCGCCAAACGGGAACCACCCCGTCCTGTCGGCTGCGACAGGTATCGGCCACCGCGTGACCGGGCACCGCCGCCAGTTCCTCGCCCACGTAGATCAACGGCAGCCGCTCGCGCTCCCAGGGGGGCACGCCCCATTGCTGCAGCAACTTCTTCAGCGAACGTCCCGCCCCGCCCAGCCGGAGCGATTCACCGCCCCGGCGGAACCGGACGCTGACGGTGGCTCGGGTGAATACGCCCGGGTCCAGCCCGCCCCGCCCGGCGCCCGGTTCGAGTATGCCCAGGCCAGGGAAACGCAAGCTCTCCCGACCGTCCCAGAATGCGGACCCGGCCGGCGCCTGGGGCAGCGCTGGAGGCAGCAGGTGGAGTCGACCGGCGAAACGCCGAATCTGACCGTCGGTCCACGCGAGTAGCGGCTCAGCGTCGGGTCGTGCCGAAAGCAGGTCCTCCAGCCCCTGTCGGAGCCTCGCCTCCGGCGGCGGCCGCAGGCCGGCATCCCGAGTCCATAGGCGAATTGCTGCGGCGCGTCGCAGAGGCTCGAGCCGCCGCAGTGCCTCCACCTCCGGTCGCGGCGCGCCGGCGCGGTTCAGATCCTCCCGGGCGTACCGATCCAGGAGCCGCACGGCGTCCCCCGCATGGCCTCCGAGCCTTGCGAGCCGCGACGGGACATCCGGCCAGCGTTCTTCCAGCAGCGGCAGCACGCTCTCGCGCAGGAAGTTCCGATCGAAAGCGTCGCTGCGATTGGAAGGATCGTCGATCCAGGTGAGTCCCTGCTCTAGGGCGTAGGCCGTAATTGCGGCACGGGAGAACGTCAACAGCGGGCGAATCAGTCGGCCCCGCCCCAGCGGGCGCTCGGCGGGCATTCCGGCGAGGCCGTCGATGCCCGTACCCCTGAGTACCCTGAGCAATCGGGTCTCCGCCTGGTCGTCCGCGTGGTGCGCGGTCACGAGGCACTCGCCGGCTTCCAGCAGCTCCTCGAATACGCCGTAGCGCGCCGCCCGTGCCGCCGCCTCGATGCCCTGTCCGCGGGGATCAACAGCCACACGGCGCACTTCCAGTGACACGCCCAACGCCTCACAGACCCGTCGACAGTGGCGGGCCCAATTCGCGGACTCCCGCTGGAGCGCGTGGTCGACATGAATGGCGCGAAGGGGCAGTCCCAGATCCGCAGCCGCATGCAGCAATGCGTGGGAGTCGCGGCCGCCACTGTAGGCGATCAGGAACATCGGCGCGCCACGCCAGGGGGCCAGGGCCTCGGCCAGGGCATGGGGATGGAACGACTGCGGGTTCGCGGACATGACTGACCTGCCGGACCGTCACGCACAGCTGTGCGCCAATGCAGGACTGACGGGACGCCGACGGCCAACCGCCGCCGGCCCGTTCACTCCCGGAACTGACCGAAGGCCATGAGGCGCTGGTAGCGGGATTCCAGCAGGGCTGCGGAATCCGTGCCCTCCACCTGCTTGAGGTGTTCGAGCAGCGCGGCCTTCAGGCTGTCGCTCATGCTCTCCCAGCTCCTGTGGGCACCGCCCAGCGGCTCCTCGATGACCTCATCCACGACACCGAGGTCGTGCAGACGGTCCGCGGTTATGCCCATGGCTTCGGCGGCTTCGGAT
>JASFMS010000019.1:0-10609 GCA_050117435.1 Ectothiorhodospiraceae bacterium
TTTGTCGGGGCGTGTGCGGGCGGCGGGTGTGGTCGGGCTGCGAGGGTAATTCGACGACTAGGACCCTGTGCGGGCCGGCCCGGCGGTATCAGGCGCGGGTGTCGAGCAACGTCCCGACGGTCTCGTCAGCCGTCTTAACCACTTGAACCGATGCCTCGGCCTGGTGCTGGTACGACAGCGACTCGACCAAGGCGGTCTCCAGCGTACCGCCCTCCGCCAGATGCCCGGAGTTGCGCGCCACCGTCTCCGAATTGCGCTGCAGCCCCGCCTGGGCGTGTTGGATGCCGCGAAGTCCGGCGTTGAAGGTACTCGATATATCCACGGCAATCTCCTGCCGTCCGCCTGTATTTTGAAATCTACCACGATCTGCTCAGAGAATCACCAGCCCCCACGCCCGCCCGAGGCGCGCCGCCGTACCGGCGGCAGTCGCTGCCGCCCACCGTCGATGATAGAATCCCCGCTTTTCTCCGGACGACGCGGAGGTCCTCTCGATGGCTGACGACCGGCCCCTGGTGGGCGTCATCATGGGCAGCAAATCCGACTGGGATACCATGCGGCACGCGGATGAGGTGCTTACGGAGTTCGATGTGGCCCACGAATGCCGCATCGTATCCGCTCACCGCACGCCTGAACTGATGCGGGACTATGCCGCCGCCGCCGCGGAGCGTGGACTTCAGGCGATTATCGCCGGTGCCGGCGGGGCGGCGCATTTGCCGGGCATGGTGGCCGCGCAGACGACGGTGCCCGTTCTGGGCGTGCCCGTACAGAGCCAGGCCCTCAAAGGCCTGGATTCTCTGCTGTCAATCGTGCAGATGCCCGGCGGTGTGCCGGTCGCAACCTTCGCCATCGGTCGATCGGGCGCCCGCAACGCGGCTCTGTTCGCCGTGTCCCTGCTGGCCAACGGTCGTCCCGATCTGCAGCGCGCACTGCAGGATTTTCGCGAGCGCCAGGCACGGAAAGTGATGGAGGATACCCTCGAGTGAGCCAGTGCATTGAACCCGGTGCCACGCTCGGCGTGCTCGGCAGCGGGCAGCTCGGGCGCATGTTCGCGATTGCCGCGCGGCGCATGGGCTACCGCGTCCACACCTTCTCGCCGGACCGGGAGACGCCGACCGGACAGGTGGCGGACCAGGAGGTCTATGCGGAGTATCATGACCTGGACGCGCTGGCGGCATTCGCCCGCGGCGTGGACGTGATTACCTTCGAGTTCGAGAACGTGCCCTCCGCCGCTACGGAATGCGTCGCCCGGCACGCGCCGGTACGGCCCCGGGGCGAAGTGCTGCACATCGCTCAGAACCGGCTCAGGGAGAAGACGTTTCTCAGCGAAAACGGGTTTCCCACGGCGCCGTTCACCCGGGTTACCGATGAAGCGTCGCTGGACGCCGCCATCGATGCGGTAGGGCTGCCGGCGGTGCTGAAAACCGCCGGTTTCGGCTATGACGGCAAGGGCCAGGCCGTTATAGAGACTTCTGATCAGGCCGCGGACGCGTGGCGTTCCATTGGCGGCGGCGACGCCATCCTCGAAGGCTTCGTGGACTTCGAGTGTGAGGTGTCGGTGGTCGCGGCGCGGGGTCTGGACGGTGCCTTTGCCCATTTCGGCGTGGTGGAGAACCGGCATCGCAATCACATCCTGGATGTGTCGGTGCCGGACGCTCGCCTGTCGGGGCGGCTGAACGATGAAGCGGTGGAGATCGCCCGGGGAATACTGGAGAAGCTGGACGTCGTGGGCGTGCTCTGCGTCGAGTTCTTTGTGACCCGCCAGGGCGGCCTGCTGGTCAACGAGCTGGCGCCCAGGCCTCACAATTCCGGCCATTTTTCCTTCGACGCCAGCATCACCAGCCAGTTCGAGCAGCAGGTGCGCTCGGTTTGCGGTCTGCCGCTGGGTTCCACGGAGCTGTTGCGGCCGGCGGCCATGGTCAACCTCCTCGGCGACCTCTGGGGCGAGGAGGAGCCCGACTGGGCCGCTGCGCTGACCGACCCGGACGTGAAGCTCCACCTCTACGGCAAGCGTGAAGCGCGCCCCGGCCGCAAAATGGGGCATATCACCGCGTTCGGGGTCAATCGCGACGCCGCGGCGCGTAAGGCTGTTGCGGCCCGGGACGCGCTCACCGGTTGATCCACGCGGCGGTTCGCCGTCGCGGTCGCCGGGCACACCAATATCGAGGGCACGCCAAACATGTGGTTCAAGAATCTCTGCATCTATCGACTCTCCGAGCCCTTTCGCCTTGATGCCGAAGGCCTGCAGGAGAAGCTCGCCGAGTTCGCTTTCCAGCCGGTGGGCCGCACGGAAATGGCCGCCCGCGGATGGGTGCCGCCTCTCGGGCGGCACGGACAGCAGCTGGTCCACGCCACCAACGGCAACCTGATGGTCTGCCTGCAGGAGGAGTCCCGCCTGCTGCCGCCCGCCGTGCTCCGCGAGGAGCTGGATGAGCGTGTTGCCCAGCGCGAGGAACAGGAAATGCGCAAGCTCGGGCGGCGGGAGAAGAACCGGATGAAGGAGGAGCTGACGCTGGAGCTCCTGCCCCGGGCATTCACCCGCAACAAGCGCTGCTTCGCCTACATCGATCCGCACAACGGCTGGGTGGTCGTGGACACCGGTAATTGGCGTCAGGCAGAGGAGCTTACCGAGCTCCTGCGCGCGTGCCTCGGCTCGTTTCCCGTGCGTCCCCTGCAGACAGACCGCAACCCCCAGAGCGTGATGACCGAATGGCTGGCGCGGGATCGCGCACCCGGCGACATCGAGCTCGGGGACGAAGCGGTGCTGGAGGATCCCCAGAGCGAGGGAGCGGAAGTCCGGGTGAAGCGACAGGACCTCCACTCCGGCGAGATCAAGGGGCACCTGAGCGCGGGCAAACGGGTGCGGCGCATGGCGGTGACCTGGGACGAGCGGCTGGCCGCCGTTCTGGACTCGGATCTCTCGGTGAAGCGTCTGAAGTTTCAGGACGTTGTCCAGGACGATACCGGCGACCGTGAGGCCGAGAGTACCGAAGAGCGCTTCGACGCGGACTTCGCCATCCTGGCGCTGGAGCTGGGCCGCTTCGTTCCGAGGCTGCTCGAGCTTTTCGGCGGCGAGCCGGCGGAGTCGAAGCCGGAACCCGCTGCGGAGACGGCGCAGTAGGCGGCGGCGCTGCGATCAGCGGCCGGGGGATGGTTCCAGCCGCAGATGAACGCGGATGCTCTTGAGGACTGAGGACTGAGGACTGAGGACTGAGGACTGAGGACTGAGGACTGAGGACTGAGGCGGGCCGCCGGGCACCAGAAAACTCAGTCCACAGCACGCATCACTCAGTCCTTTGCGCCCACCATAGCCGCGAGCTCCCCCCAGACGTTTTCCAGCAGCTTCGGCTGCGCCGCCGCGTTGGGATGAATGCCGTCCGCCTGCATCAGCCCCGGGTCCTCGGCCACGCCGGCAAGCAGCTTCGGGACCAGCGGAATGTCGTGCTCCCGCGCCACGCTGTGAAACATCTCCTGGAAGCGCGCCACGAAGGCGGCGCCGTAGTTCGGCGGCAGCCGCACCCCCACGAGCAGAACCCGGGCGTTGCGCTCCCGGGCCAGCCCCACCATCCGCGAGAGGTTGTTGCCGGTCTCTGACAGCGGCACGCCGCGCAAACCGTCATTGCCTCCCAGCTCGATAATCACCACATCCGGGTTATGCTGGTCCAAGGCGGCAGGCAGCCGGGCCAGGCCGCCGCGGGTGGTATCGCCGCTGACGCTGGCGTTGACCACTTCGGCATCGACATCCCGCCGGGCCAGACGCTGGCGTAACAGGGCGACCCAGCCGTCGCCGCGTTCCAGACCGTATCCGGCACTCAGGCTGTCGCCGACGACAAGGATGCGCTGGGTTGCGGCGGCGTCGGCGATGGGCGCCAGAACGGACAGGCAAAGGAGCAGGAGGAATGTGCGGGTCATGACGGCCAATCCTGACGGTTCGGTGCTGGCTCTGGAAGGGCTTACCATGCGGTTTGCCGGCCCCGAGGGCACGATCACCCTGTTCGAGAATCTGCATCTTAGCATTCCCCCGGGAGACGCCCTGGCGATACTCGGCACCTCCGGATCCGGAAAATCCACCCTGCTCGGTCTGATGGCGGGACTGGATCGCCCCACGGCGGGCCGGGTGGTGCTGCAGGGCCACGACCTCACGGCCCTGGACGAGGACGCACGCGCACGTCTGCGAGCCGGTCGCGTCGGGTTCGTGTTTCAGTCCTTCCACCTGTTGCCGGGACTCACGGCCCTGGAAAACGTGATGCTGCCCGGTGAGCTTGCCGGCGAACGGGATGTCGTGGAGCGGTCACGGGAGGCGCTCGAGCGCGTCGGGTTGGGTAACCGGCTACGGCACTATCCGGCCCAGCTTTCCGGCGGCGAGCAGCAGCGCGTGGCGCTTGCCCGCGCGTTCGTGGCCCGGCCGGCGGTGCTTTTCGCCGACGAGCCCACCGGCAACCTGGATCACGGCACCGGCGAACGGGTCATCGACCTTCTGTTCGATCTCAATCGTGACGCCGGGACCACGCTGATCCTGGTCACCCACGACCCCACACTGGCCGAGCGGTGCCGGCGGGTGCTACGCCTGGAACCCGAGGGGCTCGTCGGTTGATGCCGCTGTCGCTGCGATACCTCTGGCGCGACTGGCGTGGCGGCGAGCTGCGATTGCTGGCGTTCGCCGTTGTGGTCGCCGTGGCTGCGGTCACATCGGTGAGCTGGCTCGCGGAGCGTGTGGGTGCCGCCACGGCGGCCCGCGCCGCGGATCTGCTCGCCGCGGACCGGGCGGTGGAGTCACCCCGGGCGATTCCGGAGCCGTGGCTGGAGCAGGCCCGCGAGGGCGGGCTGGAGACCGCGCGCACGGTCGAGTTTCCCAGTGTGCTGGTTCGGGGCGAGCGCACCCAGCTGGTGTCGGTGAAAGGGGTGACGCGGCGGTATCCGCTGCGTGGGGAGCTTCGCGTGCGTACGGACCGGAATTCGCCCGAACGGCTAACCCGTGAGGTGCCGGCGCCCGGCACGGTCTGGGTTGAGCCGCGGTTGCTGACCCTGCTGAACCTGGACGTGGGGGAGACGATTTCCCTGGGCCGGAGCGAGTTCCGCATCGCACGCCTGCTTACCCTGGAGCCGGACCGCAGCGGTGTGTTCACCAGCCTGGCCCCGCGGGTGATGATGAACTTCGCCGATCTGAACGCCACCGGGCTGCTCGGCCCCGGCAGCCGTGTGCGCTACAAGCTGCTGCTGGCGGGCGGCGAGGAGAACCTGAAGCGCTTCACGGACACCCTGCTTGCCGAGCACGGCAACGCGGTGGAGATCGAAACGCCCACGGAACAGGGGCGGGGCGTTGCCCAGGTGGTGGAGAAGGCCCGGCGATTCCTTGGCCTGGCGGCGTTACTGACCGTCGTGGTGGCGGGCGTGGCGGTGCTCATTACCGTGCGCCATTATGCGGCGCGACAGATCACCGGCGTTGCGGTCATGCGGGCGGTGGGCGCCACGCGGGGACAGATGACGAGGCTGCTCGCCGGCAAGCTGTTGTGGCTGGGTCTCGTCGCGGGTGCCGTGGGTGCCCTGGTCGGCTACGGGCTGCACCGGATCATGCTGTCCCTCGTCAGCGACCTGATTTCCTCACCGCTGCCGCCGGCCGGCCTGCTGCCGCTGGCGACCGGCTGGCTGACCGCCTTTGCGGCGCTGTTCGGCTTCGCCATGCCCACGCTGCTGCGCCTGCGCGACGTGCCGCCGATGCGGGTGCTGCGGCGGGACCTGGGCCAGGGCGTTCTCAGCGGCGTCGCGCCGCTGGTGGTGGCGGCAGCGGTCATCGCCGGAATGATGGCCTGGCAGGCCGCCGATCTGCGCCTCACCGCTTACGTGCTTGGCGCCCTGGCGGCGACGGTGATGCTGCTGGCATCGGCGGCGGGCGGCTTCGTTCTGGCGGCGCGGCGTTGGCAGCAGCGCCGTGGCTCGGGCCGCCTGCTCTGGCTCAGCGGTGTCACGCGCCGGCCCGCAACGGCGGTGGTGCAGATCGTTGCCGTCGGCACCGGGCTGATGGCGCTGTTCCTGCTGGCGGTGGTGCGGGGCGATCTGCTGGACGCCTGGCGGGGCCGTATCCCCCCGGATGCGCCGAATCAGTTTCTCATCAACATTCAGCCGGATCAGCTTGACGGTATCCGCCAGACCCTCGCGGACGCCGGCGTTCGGACACGCTTCTACCCGATGGCACGGGGCCGGTTGACCGCCATCGACGGCGTGGAAGTGACGGCATCCGATTTCGATTCGCCCCGTGCCCGGGAATTCATGCGCCGCGAGTTCAACCTCTCCCGGGCCAAGGAGCCGCCGTCCAGTAACCGGGTGATCGCCGGCAACTGGTGGCGCTCCGATTCGCCCGCGCCCCAGCTTTCGGTTGAACAGGGGTTCGCTGAGCGGCTCGGCATCGAGTTGGGGGATACCCTGACCTTCGAAATCGCCGGGCAGCGGGTCACGGCGCGGGTCAGTAATCTGCGGGAGGTGGACTGGGAGAGCTTCGACGTCAACTTCTTCATCATTGCCTCTCCGGGCACACTGGCGGACACCCCCGTAACCTGGCTCACCAGCTTCTACCTGCCGGCGTCGCGGGACGGGCTGATCGCCAAGCTGGTGCGCGAGTACCCGAGCGTGACGCCCATCGATGTCTCGGTAATTCTGCGCACGGTGCGTGGAATCATTGAGCAGGGTAGCCGCGTGGTGGAACTGATCGCCCTGTTGACGCTGGTTGCGGGCGTCGCGGTGTTGCTCGCGGCCCTGCAGATCACGGGCGAAGAGCGCCGTTTCGAGAGTGCTCTGCTGCGGGCGCTGGGTGCGACGGGGCGGCGTGTCCGGGCCATGGCGCGGGCGGAGTTTCTCGTGGTGGGGGCGTTGGCGGGGCTGCTGGCGGGTGGCGCCGCGACCACGGCGGGGGCGGTGGTGGCCGAGCAGCTGTTCGAGCTGAACTATCCGGTGCGCCCGTTGGCCATTGTTGCCGGCGCCATGGTGGGTATGATCACCGTCTGGGCGGCGGGGAGCGTCGGCGCACGGCGTTTCTACCGGGTCTCGCCCATGCGCTTGCTGCAGCAGGGTGACGAGTGAATGACGCGGGAAGCCGATGAAATCGGTCGCGCGGCGGCGGTGGATCGCCGCTGGTACGGCGAATTCGAGCTGCCGCCGGGTCACTGGCGGCGCTGGCGGGTGGGGCCGCTGGAGCTGACGGTGGGCCATGGCGAGGGCGAATGGCGAGTGTGGGACCGGGAGGTCGGCTCACTGGATGCTGCGGACGCCGTCAGTGAACCGCTGACGCAGGCCCCCGTGATGCCGGAACAGATCCATGCGCGGCGGTTCGTCACCGCGGACGGTGCGGACCGCCTTGAGCTGTCGCCGCGGATGCCGGACCGTGCGGTGGTGGCACGGCCCCTGGAGCCGGTGTTCATTCCCGGCGGCGAGACGGTACGCGTGTTCGTTACGGTGCCGGTTTTTCTCGCCGTGTGGGTGGATGATCGCCCGCTCTGCGAGATCCCCGCCCATCGGCCCTCCGACACCTGGTTCGGCCCCTCCAACGTGGAGGGCGAGGTCTGCTATGCGCTGCGCACTCGGTGCCGCCTGGGGCTCGAGGGGCAGGGCGTGACGCCGCCGTACCGGGCCATTGTCGCCGTCACTGTCCAGAATCGCGACCTGGAGCCGCTTGCGCTGCAGCGACTGAAGGTGCCGGTCCCGTTGCTCGGGGTCCACGCCGACGCCGAAGGCCGCCTGTGGACGGAGGCGGTGACGATGGTCCAGGAGAGCGGCGGCGAGGCGGCGACGCTGCATCTGGCGGAGGGCGTGCCCACGCAGGCGGGCCGTGTGGAGCAGTTGAGCCCGGCCCGCGAGACGGCGCCGCGGCGGACCATGATCCGCGCGCTGGGCGCGCTGTTCGGGAGCTGAGAACCTATGGAATCGATCGGCTCACAGGTGACCGCATTGCTTGCCGTGGTGCCCTGGTGGGGCCTGGTGCGGGCCGCGGTGATTCTCGCCGCCGGCACCGTGCTTGGCCGGTTGGTGGCCGGCGGCATTTCCCGGGCGCTCGCCGAGCAGCTGGATGGGCATCAGCGCATGCTTGCACGGCGCATCGCCTTTTACGTCATCCTGGGCATTGCCGTGGCCTCGGCGCTGCATCAGCTGGGTTTCCAACTCGGCGTATTGCTGGGCGCAGCGGGGGTGTTCTCCGTCGCCATTGCATTTGCCGCCCAGACGTCGGCGTCCAACCTGATAAGTGGACTGTTTCTGGTGGCGGAGCGGCCGTTCTCCGTGGGGGACGTCATTCGGGTGGGCTCCACCACCGGCGAGGTGCTGTCCATCGACCTGCTGTCGGTGAAACTGCGCGCCTTCGACAACACCTTCGTGCGCATCCCCAATGAGACCATCGTCAAGAGCGAGGTGGCGACGCTGACCCGGTTTCCCATCCGCCGCGTGGATCTGCAGCTTGGTGTGGCCTACCGGGAAGATATTGACCGGGTTCGCGAGGTGCTGATGGAGGTGGCGGATCGGGAACCCCTGTGCCTGGAGGAGCCGCCACCGCTGTTCATTTTTACCGCGTTCGGTGAATCCTCCATCGACATGCAGTTCTCGGTGTGGGCGCTGCGGGAGAACTTCCTGGAGGTGAAGAACCGAATCCAGCTCGCCATCAAGCGGCGTTTCGACGAGGAGGGCATCGAAATTCCGTTCCCGCACCGGAGCCTCTATGCCGGCAGCATGACCGATCCGTTCCCCGTGAAGATCGTCGCGGAACCCGAAGCGGAATGATCCAGGTCAAAGGGACAGGGACACGTCCCCGTATGCTGTTCACGAGTTCACTATGAGGTATTCCCGATGGCGAGAGCGCGGCGCGTAAGACTCTACGACGAGGAGGTGGCGGAGGCGCATCCGGTTGACCGTCTGCTCCACGCCGCGGTGGGCTCGGCGACGCGCAGCGTCTCGCCGGCCTCGCTGGCACTCGCCTACACGGATTGGGCGCTGCACCTGAGCATGCATCCGGGCAAACAGACCCAGCTCACCGAAAAGGCCCTGCGCAAGGCTCTGCGCCTCGGCGTCTACGCGAGCCGCTGCATGACCCACGGCTCCGCAGAGCCCTGCATCTCGCCGCTGGCCAACGACAATCGTTTCGACGATCCGGCCTGGCAGCGGATGCCGTACTCGCTCATCTATCAGTCGTTCCTGCTCACCCAGCAGTGGTGGCACAACGCCACCACCGGCGTGCGTGGGGTGGATCCCCATCACGAGGAGGTGATGAACTTCGTCGGCCGCCAGCTGCTGGACATCTGGTCGCCCTCCAACTTCCTGTTCACCAATCCGGAGATCATGCAGCGCACGCTCGAGGAGGGTGGACAGAATCTGGTGCGCGGCTTCCAGAACTGGGTCGAGGATTTCGAACGCGAGATCGGCCGCCGGCCGCCGGTGGGTGTGGAAAAGTTCAAAGTGGGCGAGAACCTGGCGGCGACGCCGGGAAAGGTGGTCTACCGCAACCGCCTGATGGAGCTGATCCAGTACTCCCCCAGCACCAAGACCGTCTATCCGGAGCCGTTGCTGATCGTGCCGGCCTGGATCATGAAGTATTACATCCTGGACCTTTCGCCCGGGAAGTCGCTGGTGGAATACCTCGTCGATCGCGGCCACACGGTGTTCATGATTTCCTGGAAGAACCCGACCACCGAGGACCGGGACCTGGGGCTGGACGACTACCGGCGGCTGGGCGTCATGGACGCCCTGGACGCGGTTTCCGCCATCGTGCCGGAGCAGAAGGTGCATTCCGTGGGCTATTGCCTCGGGGGCACTCTCCTAATGTTGGCGGCCGCCACCATGGCGCGGGATCACGATGAGCGCCTGGCGAGCATGACGCTGTTCGCCGCGCAGGCGGACTTCACGGAGCCGGGCGAGCTGGATCTGTTCATCGACGAAAGCGAGGTGACGTTCCTGGAGGACGTCATGTGGGCCCGCGGCTATCTGGCGCGGGGCCAGATGGCGGGGGCGTTCCAGCTGCTGCGCTCCCAGGATCTGTTCTGGTCCCGAATGGTGCGCGACTATCTGATGGGCGAACGCCAGCCCATCTTCGACCTGATGGCCTGGAACGCGGATGCCACGCGCCTGCCGTACCGCATGCACAGCCAGTACCTGCGCGATCTGTTCCTCAACAACGACTTCGTGGAAGGGCGCTTCGACGTCGGCGGCCAGCCCATTCACCTGGGTGACATCCAGGCCCCCATCTACGCGGTGGGCACGGAGAAGGACCACGTGGCGCCCTGGGAGTCGGTCTACAAGATCGTCCGCCTGGCGCGCACGGAGACCACTTTCCTGCTCACCAAGGGCGGCCACAATGCCGGCATCGTCAGCGAGCCGGGGCACCAGGGGCGCTACTATCGCGTGGCGGCCCATCAGCCCTTCGCGGACCTCTACATGCCGCCGGAGGAGTTCCTGCGCCAGACGCCCAAGAAAGAGGGCTCATGGTGGCCGGAATGGGAGCAGTGGCTGCGCGAGCACTCCGGCAACCGCGTCCAGCCGCCTTCCATGGGCGCTCCGGATCGCGGCTACCGGCCGGTGGAGGATGCCCCGGGCACCTACGTGCTGATGACATGAAGGCCCTCTTCGGGGCCCATCAGCG
>JASFMS010000020.1:0-10299 GCA_050117435.1 Ectothiorhodospiraceae bacterium
CGGGTACGTCAGCCAACCTGGCGCGCGGCCGCGAGGCGTGGTTGGCCGGCAACTTCAAGCGCGCCCTGCCCGACCTGGAAGCGGCGGCACTGGCCGGCGAGGCCCGCGCGCAATACGCCCTGGGCTACATGTACTACTACGGCCAGGGCGTCGAAAAGGACATGGACAAGGCGTTGACCTGGATACGCCGGGCCGCCAACCACGGCGACAAGCACGCGGTGGAAGCTCTCAGCCGTCTGGCCGACAGCTTCGCGCAACCGCCCCACAGGGACAGTGACGCCAGCCCGGCGCCCAACGCGCCCCCGGGCGCCGCATCCGAATCGTCGTCGCAGAACGGTCAGACGGCGAGCGGCGCCGTTGCGGCACCCGCCACCGATGCGCCGCTACCGACACCGTCCGACGATACTCAAGCCGCTGCGGGTGACACGGCCAAAGCGCTGGAAACCGGTGAAGCCGACGGCTGGCTCGGTTCCCGCTCACCGGATCACTACACCATCCAGCTTCTCGCCGCCCGCAGCCGGGAAACCCTTGATCGCTTCGTGAATGACAACCGGCCTCCACAGCCCGTGCACGTGGTCCGCCATTCCCGAGACGGGGAGCACTGGCTGCTTCTGGTCATGGGGGATTACGCCGATCAGAATGCCGCCCGCACCGCCATCAGCGACCTCCCCCCCGCCCTGACCGCGCCGGGCGCCTGGCCACGCCGGTTTTCGTCGTTGCAGAGTGGCAGGACTGAAGGACTGAAGGACTGAAGGACTTAGCGACGCTATTGCCGTTCGCGACGCCAGCAATGCCGGAATGCGCCGTCCGCGCATCACAAGCTGAGCGGGAAGAACTGATGAACCTTGCAGCCCTTTTTTGTCACACGCGACTGCGGCGCTTCTGCTTCCGCGATTGGCACGGCACTAGCTGAATTGAATCGCCACAGCTACGCCTTCAGTCCTTCAGTCCTTCAGTCCTTCAGTCCCAGAGTCTTTTATCCACAAATGACTGTACCAGTAGTACCCGCCTCCGGGCGCCACCAGGGTGCAGTTGTAGCGGCTGCGGCCGGCCGGCAGTTGCGCTGACGGCTCAACCCGGAAGCGTCGGCCGGGCTGCAGCCAGTGCACTGTCTCACGCTCGCCCCGGAAATAGCAGCGCAGGTCTTGCGCATGGGAAACGGCGGTCGCCAGCTTGACCGTCATCGGCGGAGCGGAGTCGCTGTGTACCACGGGATCCCATGGCGCAACGCTTTCCAGAGGCAGGGGACGGCTCGTTACCTTGGTCGCGAAGCCCTGAACGTCCGCGTAGTGCTCATTGAAGGGGAAACGGGGCAGTGCGCGCGGATCGCTGTGCGGCCCCACGGGACCTGACTGCTGGCCGAAGGCGACGTAGCCATGCTCGCGTACTGTCGCGGCAACCCCGGCGTCGTATTCACCGAAGGGGAAGGCGAAAAGCGGCGGATCGCTGAGGGCGGCCTTGCCGAGTTCGGCCTCCAGGCGCCGCTGGGCGTAGTGAAGCTCATCTGCCACCTTGCCGCTGCCGCTCGCCTGAAGGCGGGGCAGGTGCGGGTGGGAACGGGAGTGGTTGGCGAACCGCGCCCCGTCGGCAGCCGCGCGCCGCATCTGCGCCCAGCTCATATAGTTGCGGTATCCGCGGTCGATGTAGTCCGTACTGACGAAGACCGTGTAGGGCCACCCCCTTCGCTCCAGCAACGGTCGCGCCGTGGAATAGACGGACTCGTAGGCGTCATCGAAGGTGATGGCGATGGCCCGGTCGGGAAAGGACCGCCCCTGCTGCAGGCGTCTAACCACGTCCTCCAGCGGCAGGACGTGGAAACCGTGCGCGGCGAGGTAGCCCATATGGGCGCGGAACTGTTTCACGGTGACATTGGTGGACGGATATTCCGCCACGCCCACATGGTGGTACATGATCACCACCGCGTAGTCCTGTTGCGCCCATGAGGGCGGCGAGACCACACCCGAGAGGACCACCAGAAGCAGGGCCGGCCACCATGGCCGGCGCCGCCGATCAGAATTCCAGCCGAATACCGGCATTGAGCCCGGTGTCGAAGGTTTCGGTGTTGTCGGTCTTCTTGTTGCCCACCTCGATGCGTCGGAAACCGATATAGGCGTTGGCATTCTTGATGATCAGATACTCGGCGCGAATCGCCCCCTCGACGTAGCGGTCGATGTCACCGCCGGAAGTGACCCGGGGCGCGTAGTAGAGGTGGCCGCCGATACCGAAGCGGTTGAACGTGGGCCACGTGTACCGGAACTTCCCGCCCACGGCCAACGCACCGCCGTCGGCGTCACTGTCATCGAAACTCACGGCATAGACCTTTGCCCCCAGGCCGACGTCGAGCGCGCCGCGGCCGGGATCGGCGATGTCCACCAGGTGCAGGCCCGCATCCAGGATGTCGCCGTTGTCCACGTGATGCAGGAAACCGCCGCCAACCTCGAGCCCCTGCGGATCGATGGGTTGCACGACGGATGCTCGGGCGGCGTCGTTGGAAAGGTTCAACTCCAGCTCTGTCGCCGAGGCCGCTGTGCAGCCCAGCAACAGAACCAGTCCTAACAGGCGAAACTTCATTCCTTGTCCTCCTTCAGGGGGCTCATCGATTTCATGCGGCCCCGGACAACGGCGCACCGGCGGGGTAGAAGCACAACTACCGCTGGACCACGCCCTTTTCGGGCCTATCCCAGAGACCATGGCGGTCAGGCGACGTTCCCGAACGAGCCACAGTCGGCAACAGTCGGCGCAAACGGCTTGCCAGTCTCCCACGCAATCTGCGCGCATCATACTAACGTTGACGCCGCCAGTTCCATGCTTGCACCGCACCGGGGCCAGCCTGCCACCGTCCGCAGTTCATTCCTGCACGGTTACCCGGTTGACGACGGCCCGCCGGCCCCTGCAACACCGCAGCGTGGAGCGGCGGATCCCCGCCTGTCCGGGCCTCTTGACACAAATCAAGAACCATAACGGGTCGAGACACGACAATTGACCGCGGCTGCGCTGCGCCTGAGTAAGCGGTCTGCAGAAACGCGAAGGCGGGAACGCCGCAGCCGTTTTTTTCGACCTCACCGGTTCGGGCATGCCGGTGACGGAACCGGGCCATGCGCGAACGCGGACTGACCGGCCGAAGGTTCCCAGGGGATCAATCACTTACCAGGAAGGGGCTCGTAAGCGGAAGCGGATCTATGGACACGACACCAGCGTACAACGAAAAAGTGGTCCGCCAGTTCACCATCATGACGGTGGTCTGGGGGATTGTGGGAATGTCGGTCGGCGTGCTGATCGCCTCCCAACTACTGTGGCCGGCACTGAACTTCGATGTGCCGTGGCTCACTTACAGCCGGCTGCGCCCGCTGCACACCAACGCCGTTATCTTCGCCTTCGGCGGCTCGGCGCTGATCGGCACCTCGTACTACGTGGTACAGCGCACCTGCGGCGTACGGCTGTTCGGCGACCGCCTCGCGGCGTTCACGTTCTGGGGTTGGCAGGCGGTAATCGTGCTCGCCGCGATCACGCTTCCGCTGGGAATCACCCAGAGCAAGGAGTACGCGGAGCTGGAATGGCCCATCGACCTGCTGATAACGGCGGTCTGGGTTACCTACGCCGTCGTGTTCTTCGGCACCATCGCCAAGCGCAAGGTTAAGCACATCTACGTGGCGAACTGGTTCTACGGGGCCTTCATCATCACGATCGCGCTGTTGCACGTCGTCAACAACCTCGCCATCCCGGTGTCGCTCACCAAGTCCTACCCGGTCTACTCCGGGGCGGTGGACGCCATGGTGCAGTGGTGGTACGGCCACAACGCGGTGGGCTTCTTCCTCACTGCCGGCTTTCTGGGAATGATGTACTACTTCGTGCCCAAGCAGGCCGGCCGCCCGATCTACTCCTACCGCCTGTCGGTGGTGCACTTCTGGGCGCTGATTTCCATCTACATGTGGGCCGGTCCCCACCACCTGCACTGGACGGCGCTGCCGGAATGGGCCCAGTCCCTGGGTATGGTGTTCTCGCTGATCCTGCTCGCGCCCTCCTGGGGCGGCATGATCAACGGCATCATGACGCTTTCCGGCGCCTGGCATAAGCTGCGCGACGACCCCATCATCCGCTTCCTGATCGTGTCGCTGTCCTTCTACGGCATGTCGACCTTCGAGGGGCCGATGATGTCCATCAAGACGGTCAATGCCCTGTCCCATTACACGGACTGGACCATCGGCCACGTGCACTCCGGCGCCCTGGGCTGGGTGGCCTTCATCACCATCGGCTCCACCTACGCGCTGCTGCCGCGCCTCTACGGCAAGCCGCACATGTACAGCGTCAAGGCCATCGGCACCCATTTCTGGGTGGCCACCATCGGCGTGGTGCTCTACATCGCCTCCATGTGGATCGCCGGCGTCATGCAGGGCCTGATGTGGCGGGCTACCAACCCCGACGGCACGCTGACCTACAGCTTCGTCGAGTCGCTGGAAGCCACCTATCCCTACTACGCCGTTCGCCTGCTGGGCGGGACGCTATTCCTGGTCGGCATGCTGATCATGGCGTGGAACACCTGGATGACCATTCGCCCGGCCACTCGCGTGGCCACCAGCACCGCGGCCGAGACGGCGTAAGGAGATTGGCTGATGTCGCATGAAGTCGTCGAAAAGAATGTCGGCCTGATGGCGGTCCTCATCGCCATCGTCGTCAGCATCGGTGGCCTGGTGGAGATCGTGCCGCTGCTGTTCGCCGCGCAGACCACCCAACCGATCAAGGGCCTGGAGCCCTACCCGGCGCTGCAGTTCGCCGGCCGGGACGTCTACGTCCGCGAAGGCTGCTACAACTGCCATTCGCAGATGGTGCGGCCCTTCCGCGCGGAAACCGAGCGCTACGGGCACTACTCGGTGGCGGGCGAGTTCGTCTACGACCGGCCGTTCCAGTGGGGCTCCAAGCGCACCGGGCCGGATCTCGCGCGGGTCGGTGGGCGCTATACGGACGCATGGCACCATGCCCACCTGATGAACCCGAGGGACGTCGTGCCCGAGTCCAACATGCCGGCATTCCCGTGGCTGGCGGAAAACAAGCTGGACCCGGAAAGCGTCGTTCACCGCATGCGTGAGCAGAAGGATCTGCTCGGTGTCCCCTACACCGACGAACAGCTCCAGGCGGCCCCCGCCAAGCTGGAGGGCAAGACCGAAATGGACGCCCTCATTGCCTACCTCCAGGGCCTGGGCACGGCCATCGAGCAGACGAGGTAGATCAATGGACAGCGGAACCCTGAGCGGGATCATGACGGCCATTCTGCTGGTGCTTTTCATCGGAATCGTCGTCTGGGCCTACAGCAGCAAGCGCCGGAAGGATTTCGACGAAGCGGCGCAGCTGCCTTTCAGCGGTGACGAGGCGCATCCCGCCTCGAATTCGAATAAGGAAGGGACTGGGCATGAGTAGCTTCTGGAGCTGGTTCATCATCGTTCTCGTGGTGGCCAACATCGCCGCCTGCTGGTGGCTGATCCGCTGGACCGCGAAACCGCGTCCCGGCGAGGGCGCGGCCACCGACACCACCGGTCACGTCTGGGACGACGACCTGACCGAATACAACAACCCGATGCCTCGCTGGTGGCTGATACTTTTTTATCTCACCATCGTCTTCGGCATCGGCTATCTCGCGCTGTATCCGGGGCTGGGCAACTTCGGGGGCTTCCTCGGCTGGAGCCAGTACAAGGAGTACCGCCAGGAGGTGAAGGCAGCGAAGGAGCGCTACGCGCCCCTGTACGAGAAGTACGCCGCCATCTCCATCCCCGAGCTGGCGAAGAACCCGGACGCCATGGCCACGGGGCGGCGACTGTTCGCCAACAACTGCGCGGTCTGCCACGGCTCGGACGGCCGCGGCGCGCCGGGCTTCCCCAACCTGGCGGACAACGACTGGCTGCACGGCGGCTCACCGGAGGCTATCCAGACGACCCTCCTCAACGGCCGCCAGGGCGTAATGCCGGCCTTCGGCCAGAGTCTGGGGCCGCGCGCCGTGGAAGAGCTCGCCGCCTACGTCTACAGCCTCAACGGCCGCAAAGCACCGGCGGATCTGGTGGCTGCGGGCAAGGCCCGCTTCCAGCAGACCTGCGTGGCCTGCCACGGGCCGGATGCAAAGGGCAACCAGACCATCGGCGCGCCGAATCTGACCGACGATACCTGGCTTTACGGCGGCTCGCTTGAAACCATCAAGGAGACTCTCAACAACGGCCGCCAGGGCAAGATGCCGGCGTGGAAGGACCGCCTGGGCGAGGATCGCGTCCATGTCGTGGCGGCCTACGTCTACAACCTCTCCCGGGAGGGGCAGTCGCAGTGAGTGAAGACGTGCAACGGAGGGGGGATACCTCCCTCCTGCGCCTGCTGGGCGCGGTACTGTGGCCGTCGTTCCTGACGGCGGGCGTGGCGACCATGGTCTTCTTCGCGAACGTGGATCCGGAGACGCTGCGCTACCAGACTCTGCCGCATTGGCAACTCAGCCGCGAGGCCGGGTACACCGTCGGGTTCTTCATGTTCTGGGCCGTTTGCGCGGCGTCCAGCGCCCTGACCCTGTTCCTGTTCCGTCCGGCGCCCGGGCGTCGCGGCTCCGACGAGTAGATCGCACCGAGAATCGATGAGCGCAGAAACCAAGCAATCAGAGCAGACCCGTCCCCGCGGCCGGGCCCGTAAAAAGGCCCAGGAGGCGGAGGAACAGGCCTTTTCCATGTACCAGTCCCGGGAGAAGGTCTATCCCCGGGAAATCAAGGGCCGCTTCCAGAGCCTGCGCAAGGCCGCCGTTTTCGCCCTGCTGGGTCTGTACTATCTGTTGCCCTGGATCACCTGGAACGGCCGCCAGGCGGTGCTTTTCGACCTGCCGGCGCGCCAGTTCCACATCTTCGGGATCACCTTCTGGCCCCAGGATTTCTTCTACCTGGCGCTGCTGCTGATCGTCTCCGCCCTGTCGCTTTTCTTCGTCACCGCGGTGGCGGGGCGCGTATGGTGCGGCTACGCCTGCCCGCAGACAGTCTGGACCGAGGTGTTCCTCTGGATGGAGCGCTGGACGGAAGGCGACCGTGCCCGGCGCATGAAGCTGGACAAGGCGCCGTGGAGCGGCAACAAGATTCTGCGCAAGGGCTCCAAACACCTGCTGTGGATCGTCTTCGCCGCCTGGACCGGTTTCACCTTCGTCGGCTTCTTCACCCCGGTGCGCGAGCTCGGGGTACGCCTGGTGGAGTTCAACCTGGGCCCGTGGGAGACCTTCTGGATGATCTTCTACGGCTTCGCGACCTGGGGCAACGCCGGCTTCATGCGAGAGAACGTCTGTCTCTACATGTGCCCCTACGCGCGCTTCCAGAGCGCCATGTTCGACCGCAATACGCTCATCATCTCCTACGACGAGGAACGCGGCGAACCCCGCGGCAGCCGCAAGCGCGGTGTTGAGCCCCGCGAGGTCGGCCTGGGCGACTGCATCGACTGCAGCCTGTGCGTGCAGGTCTGCCCCACCGGCATCGATATCCGCGACGGCCTGCAGTACGAGTGCATCGCCTGCGGCGCCTGCATAGACGCCTGCGATCAGGTCATGGACCGCATGGACTACCCTCGCGGTCTGATCCGCTATACCACGGAAAACGCGCTGGAGCATGAATCCACGCGGATTCTGCGCCCCCGCGTAATCATCTACGCCGTGCTGCTGCTGGCCATCATCACCGCCGGCCTCACGGGCGTGGCGCTGCGTACACCGCTGCGTCTGGACATCATTCCCGACCGCAACGCCCTCTATCGCATGGTGGACGACGATGTGGTGGAGAACGTCTACACGCTGAAAGTCATGAACATGGACCAGATTCCCCACGAGTACACCGTCACGGCCGAGGGCCTGCCGGGGATCCGTATCCAGACCGATCCGGAGAACATCCGCGTCGAGCCCGGCGAGGTGCGCAACGTCCCCGCCCGCGTTCAGGTCAACCGTGCTGACGTCAAAGGGGCGGGGCAGGACATCACCCTCATCACGCGCGCGACGGACGCCGAGGATCAGGTCGTCCGCGAACCGACGCGCTTCCACGCGCCGATACCCCGGAGATAGCCGATGGCCGCAACCCCAAAACCCTGGTACCGGCAGCTCTGGCCGTGGCTGCTTACCATACCGCCGCTGTCCGCGGTGATCTTCTGGTCGGTGATACTCGCAACGGAGGTGGCCACACCGTCGCTGGTGGTGGATGACTACTCCAAGATCGGCCTCACCTACAAGAAGGATGTGGAACGCGCGGAAACCGCGGCCAGGCTCGGCGTGACCGGTCGACTGCATGTCACCCGCGACGACGGGCATGTTACCGTCGTTCTGCAGGGGCTGGAGAAAACCCCGAAGCGGCTGCAGCTTACCTTCGTGCACCCGGCCGAGGCGCGCCGCGACGTTCACATGGACCTGGTTCGCGACGATACCGGCATTTACCGCGGCGATACGAAAACGTCCACCGCCGGTCGCTGGTACGTCCGACTGCAACCGCCCGACGGCAATTGGCGGCTGACCGCCGAATTGCCGGCCAACCGCAACGACCTGACGCTGGCCCCTCTAAAGGCCGCCAGCGGATCCGGACGGCGATCGACATGACCCAATGAGCAGCCCGCGCGAATCGTGCTTCCACTGCGGCGAGCCGGTGCCGCCACGGCAGCGGCGCACGGTGCGCATCGACGGCGCCGAGCAGCCGGTGTGCTGCGCGGGCTGTGAAGCAGTGGCCACACTGATCGCCGGCAGCGGCCTGGAGGACTTCTACCACTACCGCACCGGGCCGTCCGCGCGCCCTGACGACATCCCCTCCGACGAATGGAGCGCCTTCGACCGGAGCGAAGTCCAGCAGGGCTTCGTGCGGCATCTGGACGACCACCGCCGCGAGGGCGTGTTCCTCATCGAGGGCCTCTACTGCGCCGCCTGCGGCTGGCTCATCGAGCACGTGCTGGAACGCCTGCCGGGGGTCGAGGACATTCAGGTCAACCCGGCCACCGGGCGGGCGCTGCTGCGCTGGGACAGCAACGCCACCGCGCTGAGCCTCCTGCTCCGCCGCATGGCCGAGCTGGGTTACCGACCTCACCCATTGTCGGCGGAGGACGCCGTTCCGGTGGCGACCCGGGAGCGCCGCGCCGCCATGAAGCGCCTGGCGGTGGCGGGCCTCGGCATGATGCAGGTGATGATGTACGCGGTAGCCCTGTACGCCGGGGCCATTCACGAAGGCATGGATCCGGTGATCCAGCATTTCCTGCGTGCGGTAAGCCTGCTTGTTGCTACCCCCGTGGTGTTCTATGCCGGTCGCCCCTTCTTCCGGGGCGCCTGGCGCGATCTCCGCGCCCGGCGTCCGGGAATGGACGTGCCGGTGGCCCTGGCGGTGGGCACCGCCTATGCCGCCAGCGTCTGGAACACCCTCGCCGGCGGCGGCGAAGTCTACTTCGATTCCGTCACCATGTTCGTTTTCTTCCTGTCCGTGGCCCGCTATCTGGAGATGGCCGCCCGCCACCGGGCCGGGCGCACCACCGAAGTCCTCGTGCGGATGCTGCCGGCCACCGCGCTGCGGCTCACCGCGGAGGGCGAGGAACGTATCGCCCTGGCCGAGCTGACACCCGGGGAGCACATTCGCGTACGTGCCGGTGAGACGGTGCCCGCCGACGGCCGCATCGTCAGCGGCGCCAGCCATCTGGACGAATCCATGCTCACCGGCGAGCCGCTGCCCCGGCCCCGGTCCGAGGGCGACGCCGTGATCGGCGGCAGCCTGAACGTCACCGGCCCCATTGACGTTCTGGTGGACCGCGTCGGTCAGGACACCCTGATTTCCGCCATTGTCGGCCTGCTGGAGCGGGCCCAGTCCGACCGGCCCCGACTGGCCCGGCTGGCGGACCGGGTTGCCGGCTGGTTTGTCAGCGGCGTCCTCGCCGCGGCGGCGCTGGTGGCACTGTACTGGTGGCAGACGGCACCCGAGCAGGCCTTTCCGGTCACCCTGGCGGTACTGGTCGTGACCTGCCCCTGCGCCCTGTCCCTGGCCACTCCCGCCGCGCTGGTGGCAGCCACATCGCGGTTGGCCCGCTCAGGCGTGCTGGTCACCCGCGCCAGTGCACTGGAGATCCTGACCCGGGCCGACCGCCTGGTCCTGGACAAGACCGGCACCCTCACCCGCGGCCGCCTGGGCGTCCAGCTGACCGGCCGTCGCGACGGAACAGCAGCGGAAGAAGCATTCGCACTGGCCGCAGCGCTGGAGGCGCACTCGGAACATCCCATCGCCCGCGCCTTCGACGCCCATCGCGACGAGCGCACCGCCGCCGACGTGGCGGTGCAGCCCGGCCTGGGAA
>JASFMS010000021.1:0-10228 GCA_050117435.1 Ectothiorhodospiraceae bacterium
AGGGCACGGGACGGTCGGTGCCGGGCCACCGCCGGGTAACGGTTTCGTGGTGCTCCGGCGTTTCGCCCAGCGCCTCGCAGGGGAAAACCAGCTCCCACTGGCGATCCTTGTGTACGGCCGTCATGAACTCGTCGGTTACCTGCACCGAGAGATTGAACCGTGTCAGCTCGCCCCGTTGCTCCTTGGCGCCAATGAAGATCTCGATGTCCGGGTGGTCGCATCGCAGGGTGGCCATCATGGCGCCGCGCCGGGCTCCGGTGGAGAGAATGGTCCCGCACATGGCATCCCAGATGCGCATGAACGAGACGGGTCCGGAGGCAATTGAGCCGGTGCCACGGGCGTGGCACCCGGACGGGCGCAGCGTCGAGAAGTCATAGCCGATGCCGCCGCCCTTCTGCATCGTGATCGCACCCTCGCGCAGGGCGCTGAAGATCCCGTCCATGGAGTCGTCCACAAGGCCCATGACGAAGCAGTTGAACAGCGTGACGTCCCGTCCCGTGCCGGCGCCGGCCAGGATGCGTCCGCCGGGGAGAAAGTGGAAGCCACTGAGCACGTTGTCGAAGCGTTCCGTCCACGTGGCGCGGGCGTCGGGGCTTTCGGCCTCGGCCACGGCCCGTGCGACCCGGTGCCACGTGTGCGTCACGGTATGGTCGACGACCCGGCCATCCACCCGGTGACGGTATTTCGCGTCCCAGATCTCGCGGCCGATCGGCGTGAGAAATTCATCGCTTCGGTCCCTGGCACTTACCATGGCGGTATCCCTTCCGTATGGCATCGTGGCTGTAAGTTTCTCTCTTACATCAGCATAGGACGAGCGGGGAACTCGGCTACCGCTGCGGGAGACGGCGTAGCGGTAAGGTGATACTGTTCCCGGCGGCGCCCCGGCTGTTGTGTTCAAGAAAAACCTGCGAGTCTGCCTGTGGCCCTTGTCGTTATCGTTATTGCCGAGTTTCTCGGTACGTCGTTGTGGTTCTCCGCCAACGGCGTCGCGGATCGTCTTGCGCTGGACTGGGGGCTGACCCCGGTGGAGCTGGGCTATCTGACCAGTTCCGTGCAACTGGGCTTCATCGCCGGAACCCTCGTGTTCGCCGTATCCGGCCTCGCCGACCGCTATCCCGCCAGCCGCATATTCCTGATCTCCGCGCTGATCGGCGCCGTCGCCAATGCCGGGTTTGCCCTATGGGCGAACTCCGTGGCCGTAGGCGCCGTGTTCCGCTTCATAACCGGCGTTACCCTTGCGGGAATCTACCCGGTGGGCATGAAACTGGTCGTGAGCTGGGCTCCGGAACGCCGCGGGGCCGCGCTGGGCTGGCTGGTGGGCATGCTGGTGCTGGGCACGGCGTTCCCGCACCTGGTTCACGGCATCGGCGCGGCGCTCGACTGGCACACGGTGGTGCTGGTGTCGTCGGTGCTCGCCGTGGGTGCCGGCGTTGCCGTGGCGCGCATGGGCGACGGCCCTCATCATCCGCGCAGCGGCGAGCTCAGCTGGGGCGCTGTGTTCCGGGCATTCCGTGTGCCGGGGTTCCGCGCTGCCGCCATGGGCTACTTCGGCCACATGTGGGAACTGTACGCGGTCTGGACCGTTGCGCCGTTGCTGATCGCGCGGGCTCTCGCGGAGGCCGGCTGGGGTACGTCCGCGGTGGCGGTGCTGTCCTTCGGCTTCATCGCCATGGGCGGGGTAGGTTGCGTCCTCGGCGGCTGGTTGAGCCGTCACGTGGGCAGCGCCAGAGTGGCGTTCGTGGCCCTGGCGATATCGGGGGCGTTGTGTGTCGCCTATCCCTGGCTCGACGGCACTCCGCTCTGGGTCACTCTCTCGGCCATGGCGGTGTGGGGGCTGGCAGTGGCCGCGGATTCTCCCCAGTTTTCCGCGCTGGCCGCCGCCGAGGCGCCGGTGGAGTCCCTGGGCAGCGCGCTGGCCATCATGAACAGCATCGGTTTTCTGATCACCGTGCTTGCCATTCAGCTGGTAACCTCGAACTGGCAGGAACTCGGCCCGACCGTGGCGTGGCTACTGGCGCCGGGCCCCGTTCTCGGCCTATGGAGCATGCGGCGGATGGTGGTGGGACAGCCGGCAACCGTGTAGGCGACGTCCAGAGGAGGATAGGGATGCAACGCGCCAGCAGGTTGTTCTTTCCGCCGGCCAGCCGCCGACTGCCGGCACAGCGATGGCTGAAGATCACGCTTCGGACGCTCCATCTGCTCGGCACCGCCGGCGTGGGTGGTGCGTTTCTCTACGGCGCGGCGGAGAGCGCCTGGATGCCTTACCTCTGGCTGGTTATCGCCAGCGGCGCCGGCATGCTCGCGCTGGAAGTCTGGAGCAACGGCATTTGGCTTATTCAGGTGCGCGGCTTGGCGATCGGGTTGAAGCTTGTTCTCCTCGCCGCCATCGCCTGGGCTGATGCCCCCGCTTTGCCGCTGTTCGTCGCGGTGATCGCCATTTCCGGCGTCATATCCCACGCGCCCGGCGACGTCCGCTATTTCTCTCCGTGGCACGGTCGCCGGGTGGAATCGCTGAATCGATGAAACGCGGGACCCGCGCCACGTAGTGGCGCTGAGACATGGCAATACTTCCTGAAGGGTTAGTGTCCATAGGGATATCGGAGGAAGATGGCGGGATTCCACGAATACACGCTCTACGATGCCACCGGCCTCGCAGCGCTGATCCGCAAGGGCAAGGTCACGGCCGCCGAGGTGCTGGATGCGACCATCGAGCGCCTGGAGGCGGTCAATCCCCACCTGAACGCGGTGGTGCAGACCACGCTGGATGAGGCGCGCCGCGCCCTGGGCGACGCCCCCTCGGACCGTCCCTTCGTGGGCGTGCCGTTTCTGTTCAAGGATCTGTTGCAGGCCTATGCCGGCGTTCCCATGCGCTGCGGTTCGGCCGCCCTGAAGAACTACGTGCCCAGCCACCATAGCGAGGTGGTGCGGCGGTTCCTGGAGGCGGGCGTGCTGCCGCTGGGGCGCACGAACGTGCCGGAGCTGGGTCTGCTCGCCACCACCGAACCCCTTGCCTACGGGCCGACCCGCAATCCGTGGAATCGCGAATGCAGCGCCGGGGGCTCCAGCGGCGGCTCGGCGGCGGCCGTGGCCGCGCGCATCGTTCCCATGGCCGGCGGCAACGACGGCGGCGGCTCCATTCGCGTGCCCGCCGCCTGGTGCGGCCTGTTCGGGCTCAAGCCCTCCCGGGGTCGGGTGCCGGCGGGGCCGGATTTCGCCGAGGTGTGGGACGGCGCCGTCTGCGAGCATGTTCTCACCCGCAGCGTACGGGACAGCGCGGCAATGCTGGACGCCCTGCGCGGACCGGATCCGGGGGCGCCGTACACGGCGTTCCCGCCCAAGGGCTCGTATGCCAGGGCCGCCGAGGAGGATCCGCCGAGGCTTCGCATCGGCTTCACCACGCGCTCGCCGCTGGGGACCTCGGTGGACCGGGTGTGCCGTCAGGCCGTGAACGCGGCCGCCCAGCATCTGTCCGACCTGGGACACGAGGTGGAGGAAGCGGAGCCGGAAGTGGACGGTTCGGCACTCGCGCATGCGTTTCTCACCATGTACTTCGGGCAGACGGCGGCGCAGCTGCGGCGGCTTGCGGATCAGCTCGACGGGCGCCTGGAGCGTTCCCGGCTGGAGGATATGACCCGCGTGATCGCGCGGCTGGGACGCGCTCTGTCCGCCGAGGATTACTGCTACGCGCGCCAGTACTGGAACACTGCCGGCCGGGCCATGGCCGCTTATCATCAGCGCTATCAGCTCTATCTAACGCCGACGGTGGCCCGCGAGGCGCCGCCGCTGGGTGAGATGCGTCCGGCGGGCTGGGAGGCGCTGAAAATGAACCTGCTGAGGCTGCCCGGCGCCGCCCGGCTGGCGTTGCGGATGGGAATGCCCGACCGCGTGGCGGACCGCATCTTCGGTTATGCGCCCTTTACCCAGCTGGCGAATCTCACCGGTCAGCCGGCCATGAACGTACCGCTGCACTGGAGCGCTGCCGGCATGCCGATCGGTGTGCAGTTCGTGGCACCCATCGGCGAGGAGGCGTTACTGTTTCGTCTGGCGGGGCAGCTGGAGCGCGCCCATCCGTGGGCGCACCACCTGCCGCCCGGCCTGAGCTGACACCGCGCCCCGTACTACGCTGGTCGCATCTGCACGAATCTCACGGTAACCGGGGGAAGCAATGACAAAATTCGGAGTGGGCCAACCGGTAACGCGAAACGAGGACCCGCGGCTGCTCACCGGCCATGGCCGCTACGTCGCGGATATAACGCTGCCCGGTGAGCTCTGCGCCGTGGTCGTACGCTCGCCCCACGCGCATGCACTCATCCGCGCCATCGACACGGCGGAGGCCGCCGCCGCGCCGGGCGTTCACGGTGTCTACACCGTTGAGGATCTGGAGCGGGACGGCGTCGGCAATATCCCGTGCATGATCAAGACCCGCAATCGCGACGGCTCCGAGTCCGTCAAGCCGCCGCGTCCCGCACTGGCCCGGGACCGGGTGCGCCACGTGGGCGATCCGGTAGCCTTCGTGGTCGCGGAAACCCATTGGCAGGCTCTGGACGCCGCCGAGCTGGTGGACGTGGACTACGAGCAGCTGGACGCCGTGGTCGACACCGCCACGGCGGACGCCGAGTCGGCCCCGCAGGTGTGGTCCGAGGCCCCGAACAATCTCTGTTTCGACTGGGGCAGCGGCGATGCCGATGCCACGGACCGCGCCTTTGCCGACGCGCACCGCGTGGTCGGTGTGGATCTGGTGAACAACCGGGTCGTGGGCAATCCCCTGGAGCCCCGCGGCGCCATCGGCTCCGTGGAGCCGGAATCGGACCGCCTGGTGCTGCACGTCTCCAGTCAGGGGGCGCATTTGCTGCAACGCATGCTGGCCAAGGCGATCTTCTCCATCGACGAGGATCGCATCCACGTCATAACGCCCGACGTCGGGGGCGGTTTCGGCGTGAAGATCTTCCTCTACCCGGAATACGTGCTGGTGCTCTACGCCGCGCGGCGGCTGGGCCGGCCGGTGAAGTGGATCGCCGACCGCTCGGAGGTCTTCCTGGGCGACGTGCACGGCCGGGATCACGTCTCCCGCGCCGAAATGGCCCTGGACGAGAACGGGCACTTTCTCGGCATGCGTGTGCGAACCCACGCGAACCTGGGCGCCTACCTATCCACCTTTGCCCCCGTGCCGCCCACGGTGGCGGCACAGCCGATCGTGCCGGGCTGCTACCGTATCCCCGCAGTGCATGTAACCGTGCGCGGCGTTTTCACCAACACCAATCCGGTGGATGCCTATCGCGGCGCCGGCCGTCCCGAGGCCATGTACCTGCTGGAACGCCTGGTGGACAAGGTTGCCCGCGAGACCGGCCTCTCCCCCGCGGAAATCCGGCGGCGGAATTTCGTCACGCCGGAGGAAATGCCGTTCACCAATGCCATGGGCGCCACGTACGACACCGGCGACTTTGCCCGCAACATGGACGACGCCATGGCCCTGGGCGACTGGGAAGGTTTCGAGCAGCGCCGCCGGGCGGCCCGCGAGCAGGGGCGGTACCGGGGCATCGGCATGTGCACCTACATCGAGTCCTGCGCCGGCGGCGGCGGTGAGAGTGCCCGAATAACGGTGGACGCCGAGGGCCTGGTCACCGTGTTTTCCGGCACCCAGAGCAACGGCCAGGGTCACGACACCGCCTACCGGCAGCTGGTGTCGGACCGCCTCGGTGTGCCGCTGGAGCGAATCCGCGTCATCCAGGGCGACACCGACCTCGTCGCCAGTGGCGGCGGCACCATGGGCTCGCGTTCCATTCCCGTGGGCGGCTCGGCGGTCCGGCACACCGCCGATCGCGTCTACGATCGCGCCCGGGAAAAGGCGGCTGAGATGCTGGAATCGGCCGCGGTGGACGTGGAAGTGGACGAAGACGGGTTCCGCATTGCGGGCACGGATCGCCGCGTGAGCTTCGCCGATGTGGCCCGGGAAGCAGCGCCGGCGGACGGCGGCCCCAGTTTCGACGAGACCGCAGACTGGAAACCCGAGGCGCCCACCTTCCCCAACGGCTGCCACATCTGCGAAGTGGAAGTGGAGGGTGCGACGGGACGGGCGAAGGTGGTTCGCTACAGCGTGGTGGACGATTTCGGCACCGTGCTCAACCCGCTGCTGCTGGAAGGCCAGGTGCACGGCGGCATCGCTCAGGGAATCGGGCAGGCGCTGCTGGAGAACTGCGTCTACGAGCCGGAGTCCGGCCAGCTGCTCAGCGGCACCTTCACCGATTACACCATGCCCCGGGCGGACGACATGCCGCCCATCGAATTCCGTCTCAACCAGATCCCTTCCACCACCAACGCCCTCGGCATGAAAGGCGCCGGCGAGGCCGGCGCCATCGGCGCCCCGCCCGCGGTGATCAACGCCCTGGTGGACGCGCTCTCCGAGTTCGGCGTGGAACACGTGGACATGCCGGCGACGGCGGACCGGCTGTGGGGGATTATCAACGGAAAGGACTGAGCAATGGGCAATGAGGACTGAGCCGGGACGGGCCGTGCCCGTCGCGAGGATTCGCCGCGAGGCGCGGCTCCCACAGGCACGGCAGATCGGCTCATTGTGGGAGCGGCGCCCTCGCCGCGAATTTTTCGGCCGGACCCGGCGACCCTAAAACCTCAGTACCGTAGGATTGGCAGAGCGACAGCGATGCCCATCGTTTTCCCGGCGCCGCACAGGGAACGCGGGTGCCCCGGGCACTGAACTCACCAAGGCCTGTAGCACGTAGGCCGGAATAAGGGCCGAAAGGCCCGTTTCCGGCATTTTCACCGAGGCGGTGGTTGTAACCGGGGTGCCGGGAACGCGACGCTTATCCCGGCCTACTTTACTAGAGGCCGGCTCCCGGGCGCGCGGTGTCGCAGGGGGTGCTTTGCCGCCACCATCTTTCTCTCGCGCGGCGCAATGCCCTTCGGTTATTGCGCCCTACGCGGGCTGCGGCTAATCAATCCCCTTTCTCTCCAGATCCGATCCATCCGTGTTCATCTGTGGCTAACGCTCAGCCTCTCGGCGACGCGATTGCCCCAGTGCCCCTTATTTCATGTGCAACAATTGTCGCTGGAAGCGCGATACTGTGGCCGACGACGGACGGTGCCGGCCGACATCGCACGGCGACCGACTCTGGGCACGGAGGAGATCTCATGACCGACCATGCGGCGCAACTGGCCCCGGAGGCCGCAAGCCCGGTTTCCATTTTCATCGACGGACACTGGCGGGCCGCCGTCGGCGGCGGGGCCGTCGACGTACGCGCGCCCTCGGACGACAGCGTCTTCGCGCGCATTGCCGACGGCGGCGAGGCGGACGTGAATGCGGCCGTGGATGCGGCGCGGCGGGCCTTCGAGGCCGGAGAGTGGAGCCGGCTCAGTGCCGTGGAGCGTGGCCGCCTGCTGATGCGACTCGGCGAGCGCATACAGGAAAACGCCGAGGAGCTTGCCCAGCTCGAGTCCCGGGATACCGGCAAGCCCCTGAAGCAGGGCCGTGCCGACATGGTGGCCGCGGCGCGCTACTTCGAGTATTACGGCGCAGCCGCCGACAAGGTGCACGGGGACACGGTTCCGTTCGCGAACGGATACACGGTGATGACCCTGCGCGAGCCCTACGGCGTCACCGCCCACATCACGCCCTGGAATTACCCGGCCCAGATGTTCGGCCGCTCACTGGCGCCGTCGCTCGCCATGGGCAACGCCGTGATCCTCAAGCCGGCGGAGGAGGCCTGCATGACGCCCATTCGCCTCACCGAGCTGGCGGCGGAGGTGGGCTTTCCGCCCGGCGCGCTCAACCTGGTTACCGGCCTCGGCGAGTCCGCCGGCGCCGCGCTGGCCGGGCACCCGGGCATAGACTTTCTTTCCTTCACCGGCTCTCCCGAGGTGGGCACGCTGGTGCAGCAGGCCACGGCGCGCAACCACGTGGGCTGCGTGCTGGAGCTGGGCGGCAAGTCGCCCCAGATCGTTTTCGAGGACGCGGACTTCGACGCGGTGCTGCCCGTCGTTACCAACGCCATCGTCCAGAATGCCGGACAGACCTGTTCCGCCGGCAGCCGTGTGCTCATCCAGGAAAGCATCTATGAGAGCTTCATCGAGCGGCTCCGGGAGCGCTTCGAGGGCCTCGTCACTGCGCCCCATGCCGATGACGCCGACTGTGGTCCTCTGATCAGCCGCGACCAGCAGCAGCGCGTGCAGCGGTTCCTGAAGAGTGCCCTGGACGACGGTGTTCCCGTGCTCGCCCAGGGCCGGCTGGCCGAGAACGCGCCCGAGGCCGGCTACTACGTGCCGCCCACCCTGCTGGGCCCGGTGCCGCGGGAGCACCGCATCGCCCGGGAAGAGGTGTTCGGGCCCGTGCTGTGCGCCATTCCGTTCAGCGACGAGGCGGATGCCGTTCGCGCCGCCAATGGCACGGACTATGGCCTGGTGGCGGGCATCTGGACCCGGGACGGCGCCCGGCAGATGCGCCTGGCCCGTCGCGTGCGGGCAGGGCAGGTGTTCGTCAACGGCTACGGCGCCGGTGGCGGCATCGAGCTGCCCTTTGGCGGCATGAAGAAGAGCGGTCATGGCCGCGAGAAGGGCTTCGAGGCCCTGCACGAATTCTCCGTCATCAAGACGGTGGTGTTGAATCACGGATAAACGAAAACGGACGTAGGGAGAGAGCAATGAGACTCGAGAACAGAGTAGCGGTGGTCACAGGTGCGGCATCCGGTTTCGGTGCGGGTATCGCGCAGCTGTTCGCCAAAGAGGGTGCAAAGGTGGTGCTCGCCGACCTCAACGGTGAGGGCGCCCAGGCGGTGGCGAAGGAAATTGGCGACCAGGCCCACGGCATGCGCGCCGACGTCACCAGTCGCGAGGACGTGAAAGCCATGATCGGCGCCGCGGTGGAGCGTTTCGGCGGCTTCCACATCCTGGTGAACAACGCCGGCTTCACCCACGTCAACCAACCCATGATGGACGTGGACGAGGAAACCTTCGACCGCTGCTTCCAGGTCAACGTGAAGTCCATCTACCTGGCGGCCATGGAGGCGGTGCCGTACTTCCGCGAGCACGGCGGCGGCACCATCGTCAACGTGGCCGGGACTCACCTGGTACAACGCCAGCAAGGGCGCGGCCATCACCCTCAGCAAGTCCATGGCCGTGGAACTGGCCCCCGACGGCATCCGCGTCAATGCCATCTGCCCGGTCATGGGCGAGACCGGCATGCTGGAGCGCTTCATGGGCGTGCCGGACACCCCGGAGAACCGCCGCAAGTTCATCGCCACTATCCCCATGGGCCGCATGTCCCGCCCCGAGGACGTGGCCAAGGCGGCGCTGTACCTGAGCAGCGACGACGCCGATTTCATTACCGGCGTGGCGCTGGAAGTGGATGGGGGGCGGTGTGTTTAGGGGAAGGACTGAGTGATGAGCAATGCGCAATGAGTGATGCGGACTGAGTGTCGGCACGGCACGCACTCCGGGTTACTCAGTCCACAGTCCTCGTTGCACAGTCCTCATCCGCCACAGTCCTCAAACGAGTTTGGCGACCATGACGGAAACCGATCTGATACGGGAGATTCGCGAGGGCGTGAGCCGCCTCTGCGGCGATTTTCCCAACGCCTACTGGCGGGAGCTGGACGCGGAGCGGGGTTATCCCGAGGAGTTCGTTCGCCGCCTCACCGCGGACGGCTACCTGGGGGCGCTGATTCCCGAGGAGTACGGCGGCTCGGGGCTGGGCGTTCGTGCGGCCGGCGTCATTCTGGAGGAGGTCGCCCGCTCCGGCGGCAATCCCGGCGCCTGCCACGCCCAGATGTACACCATGGGCACGGTGCTCAGGCACGGCTCAGACGAGCAGAAAAACCGCTACCTGCCGGCCATCGCCGACGGCAGTCTGCGGCTGCAGGCCTTCGGTGTCACCGAACCCGCTGCCGGCACCGACACCACCTCCATCCGCACCTTCGCCGAGAAGCGCGGCGACCGCTACGTGATCAACGGCCAGAAGGTGTGGATCAGCCGCGTCCAGCACTCCGACCTCATGGTGCTGCTGGCCCGCACCACCCCGCGCAGCGAGGTCAGGCGCAAGACCGACGGGTTGAGCGTGTTCCTGGTGGACCTGCGCGAGGCCGTGGACCATGGCCTCACCGTGCGGCCCATCGAGACCATGATGAACCACCACACCACGGAGCTTTTCTTCGACGATCTGGAAGTGCCCGCCGAGGCGCTGATCGGCGAGGAAGGCCGGGGATTCCGCTACATCCTCGAC
>JASFMS010000022.1:0-10073 GCA_050117435.1 Ectothiorhodospiraceae bacterium
GAGATAGGCGATGGGGATGCCAAGGACGATGGCGGTCAAGGCCATGACGACGTTGGGTACCAGCTGTGCGGCGATCAGCCGGGGTTTGCGAAAACCCAGGGCCATCAGCACACCCAGCGTCGGCTTCTGCGCTGCCACCCAGCGCACGATGAGGAAGAGACCCACCGAAATCGTCGCCAGGACGAAGACCACGATGACGGCCGGGATGAATATGGAGAAGGCGTTGAGATCCACCTGCATGAACAGGTGACTGAACTGCCGCTCAAGCGGTGTTACCGACTCCACTGCCAGGCGTGACGCGAGTCGGTCTCGAACCGCCTGTCGGGTGGCCGCCGGATCGGCCCCGTCGCGATAGGTGACGACGATGCTGTTCACCAGCGCGAAGTTCATGCGCCGGGCGATCAGCCGCTGGGGTGCCCAGACCACGCCCACCGAGCCTTTCACCGGCAGGAAGAAATTGGGGTTGGCGGGGGCGATGAGATGCTCCGGGCTCAGGGCGATGCCGGCGACGGTCAGATCGTAGGCTGCGTTGCCCATCTCCATGTGGAGCGAGTCGCCGGGATGGAGGTCGTGGTAGCGCGCGAAATTGCGGTCGACGAGGACCGCGTCGGGATCGTCGGGGGAGAGCGGCTTGCCGTCCAGTATCTGCAGCCGGTCTATCCCGGAGTCCCGGTCGAGGTCGCGGGTAACCACGGTGGTCGCGTAGCGCTCGTCGTTCGGCAGGGTGAGCTGCCCCGGCGAGACCAGCCGCGCCGCGTAGTCCTCGACGCCGGGCACGTCGTCAAGCGGCGGCACGTTGGCGAGATCCGCAGGGATCACCTCCGCTTCCAGGTCGGCGACGTTGAGGACGTCGTAGTAGTGGTCGCGGGTGTCGTAGAGGCTCCGGATCGCGGAGTACACGCCGACGAACATGCCGTAGGACATCCCGAGGATGACGGCGATGCCCAGCAGGCGGTAACGCATGGACCAGGATTGCCGCCACGCCCAGGTTAGCGTTGTGGGTCGACTCATGGCAGCTCCCTAGGCCGATTCCAGGCGGCCGTCGCGCAGCGCGTAGGTTCGATCGACGTAGTTGCGGATGCGGCCGTCGTGAGTTACCAGAACCAGAACCGCATTCGCCTCACGCACGCAGCGGGTGAGCAGTTGCATTACGGAATCGGCGGTGTGGGGGTCGAGGTTGCCGGTGGGTTCGTCGGCCAGTACCACCGGGCTGGACTTCACCAGAGCGCGGGCGATGGCCACGCGCTGTTGCTCACCGCCGGAGAGCTGGTCCGGGAATTTGTCCGCTTTGCCGCCGATGCCGACGGCGTCGAGCATCTCCGAGCACCGGCGTTCGTCCTGGCGGGTGGTTCGACGCTGTGCCTGGAGGGCGGTGAGGACGTTCTCGAAGGCGGTCAGCCCGCCGATCAGGTTGTAGAACTGGAAGATGAAACCGACCTTCTCGGCCCGAAAGCGGCTGAGGGCGGCTACGTCCATTCCGGTGATCTCCTGCCCGGCGACTGTTACCGAGCCGCTGTCGGCGCTGTCGATCCCCCCCAAGACGTTCAGCAGGGTGGATTTGCCGGTGCCGGACACGCCGAGGACAGCGATACTCTCGCCCTCGGCCACGGACAGACTCATACCCGAGAGCACTTTCTGACTGCCTTCGGGGGAGGCATAGGCCTTGGTGAGACCGTCGACGTGGATCGCCGTGTGGGCGGTCGTCTCGCGTGGCGCGGGTTCCGAACTCGCTGTCATTGAGGACCTCGTCAGTCGAGAGTGGCGGGACGGGCATCCGAGCCACCCATGCCGCCGCCGGCCGGTACCTCGACAACTTCCCGCGGCGTGTCTGGCATTTGCTCGGCAAACCGTGCCCGGAATCGGGCGCACTTCTCCGATGCGCCGATGAATGCCTCCTGGCATCGGCGCACGGAATGCAGTGTTGTGCTTGGTGGCTGCAGACCCTGCTCCGTGGCCAGCGTGTCCAGGGTTGTGCGGGCGAAGCGCCAGGTATGGGCGGCGATATCGGTGTTGACGGACGCAAAGGAGAGAAACGCGCGCTGGCGCGGATCGATCTCCTGCAGCGGGACATCGGCCAGCCGATCGTAGTAGACAACCCGCTCCGGCATGGAGCACAGGCTCATCCAGTCCTGCCAGAGCTCGCGCAGCGTCGGGCTTTCCTGCTCGGGTGCGACGACGTTGACGAAGGCGTCGTCGTGCACGTGGCGCAGGGCGGCGAGGAATGCCGCCTGGAAGGCGTCCTGATGCAGGAAGTGCACGGGTTTGTCGGGAGCGACCAGATGCAGCTCGCGATGGTAGTCGCGGCACAGCAGGCGCTCCGTTCCCGACAGAAACTGGTAGAGGCCGTAACGGCGACCGGTGTAACGGCCGCTCTGACTGTCGCCGATGACAACGCTCGGCCTCAGTACCAGATACGGGATCCCCGAGTTGGCCACCAGGTGTTCGGCGTGCCGTTTGCTTCGGGTGTAGACGGTGGGGTCCGCTTCCGGCTCGTCATGCAGCGTTTCGGTGGCGACGCCGTCGCTGTAGCCGCAGCTGAATGCTGTCGAGATGAAGACGAAGCGATCGGTGCGCAGGGCCCTGGCGACATCCAGGATGTCCTCGGTCAGCCGGATGTTGGCGTCCTGCAGTTCTTCGGCGTCGAAATAGTCCACGGAGCCGGCGGCGTTGATCACGGTGTCCGGTCGCGACAGGCGAAGCTTCAGCTCGGCGACGTCGTCGTACGCCACCATGTGCAAGCGACTCTCGATGTCCTCGTCCGGAACAGGCGCGATGGCGCGGGCTTCCTCGGCAATGCACTCACGTGCCGCCTGCGGCTCCCGATGGGCGCGGATGGGGGCCGTTACCGTTGCGTGCGTGCGCGCCAGCAGGCTGGCTGCTATCAGAGTGCCGATGTAGCCAGTGCCGCCGAAAAGCAGAACCGTCTCCCTGTCACCGCTCATTGAAATGGCTCCGTGGCGTCGTCCCGTTGGTGGCGGGCCGCAGCGCGGTGCGCCGCGGACCCGCCGCGGAGAGGTTCAGCTCGCGGGTACGCCGCAGCAGCTGCCATGTTCCTCGCTGAAACCCTGCTCGGCGAGCGAGGTCATCTCGGAGATCAGGGGTGTCGTGACCGAGGGCTTGAAGCCGCACTGATCCAGCGTCTCCATGTAGATCTCCAGGGCCTCCATGCGGACCGATTCCAGGTCGGTCTCCAGGCTGTCCAGCCCCAGGGTGCTGCATTCCAGGCCCAGCTCGCCACACAGAGAGTGGCAGTTGTAGCTGATCATGCTGAAGAGCTCGGGGATCACGTTGCGATGGGCCCAAGTGAGGCTGGCATGGGCAGCGTCCTCGTCGTCGTCGAGAAGTGCCTTGAAGCGGTCGTAGCCGATGCTGCGGTGTGCGATCTCGTCGCGGAGGATGTTGTCCGCGATTCGCCGTGTTTCCGGATCCGTGTTGCGGCCGAGGGTCCGGTACAGCGTGATCGCCATGGTTTCGACCAACAGATCCTGAACGGCGAGGCAGCCGGCCAGATCCTGCTGCTGCGCAGCGGTGGAGAAATGCTCGCGGACGCGCTGCCACTGGGGCTCGACGATGCGGTTTTCCACCGGGAGTTTGAGGCGCTTGGCGAGCTTGTTGAGCACCTTTACATGCTTCACTTCCTCGTAGGCCTGTTTCACGGTCTCGTTCTTGACGTCGGTGTTGTCGTGGACGAGCACCATTTCCGAGTAGTTGTCCACCGCCATGATCTCGCCGGCGATGGCGTTGGAGACGATATAGGCGAGCAGATCGTAGTAGCGCTTGTCTTTCCCATACTGGTCCCCGTGCACGTGGCCGGTGCCGAGCGAGGCGGCACCGTGGTCCAGCCCAGTGAGATCCGTCATGATGTTCATCCTCCGTAGGTGTCCGCAGTGGTTGTGCCGAAAAGCTCACCCAGTCGGGGCGTTGCGGTGTCCCGGTTGGGGCTTCACGGCATGGATGTGGGCGGAGAGAAGGGAGCCTTCCCGAATCTGCTCCAGTGTCTCCGGGGGTAGCCCGATGCGTGCGATGAGTTTGGCCAGGAGCGCGTCCGGCATGACGCTCATTACGTCCTCCGAGCGCAGGATGCGTGCGGACTCGAAGCCTGCCTCCCGCAGTCCGTCGAGGTAGACCGCCTTTTCCACCGCGCCGCTGATGCAGGCGGCGTAGAGGGCGAGATCGTTGAGCAGTGCCGCCGGCAGGGGCGCGTCCAGAAGCACGTCGGTCACCGACAGCCAGCCGCCGGGTCGCAGCACCCGGTGTGCCTCCCGGAATACCGCCGATTTGTCCGGGCACAGGTTGACCACACAGTTGCTGATGACAGCATCCACGCAGTCCCCGTCCAGCGGTAGTGCTTCCAGATAGCCGACGCGGAACTCGGTGTTGCCAAGTTGGGCCTTGGCGGCATTGCGCCGGGCCAGTGCGACCATATCCTCGGACATGTCCACGCCGATGACACGGCCTTCCGGTCCGACTTCCCGGGCGGCGATGAAGGCATCGAAGCCGCCGCCGCTTCCCAGGTCGAGCACCGTCATGCCGGGTTGCAGCTCACTAGCGGCCAGGGGATTGCCGCAACCCAGCCCGAGATTGCCCCCGGGATCGGCATCGAGTTCCGCGTCGGAATAGCCCATGTGCTTCGTGGCGGAGCGGCGATCCGCGTCGTCGAGGTCATTCTCGAGGCGATTGCCCGAGCGAGCGGCGTTGGCGATGTCCGAGTAGCGGCCCCGGACGGCGGTTCTAGTGTCTTCTGTATCCCACTTCATCGATCGCCGACTCCCGAAAGGGAAGAACATTGTGACGTATTAGTGCGCACATATGCACATGTCTGGCCACAAAAATATATGTGCTCGTTCGAGCATGCGTTCAAATCGTAGTTCCTGTGTCCGCTAAGTGCAAGCCCAGGGGCAGCAGGCCATGGCGGCACTTCTGGCATTATCCGTGATCGCCTCCAGCCGCTGGATGAACTCGCGCGCGTTAACGTCGTAGTAGACGTGCCGGCCTTCCTGCACGCGAGTGAGTATCCCGGCGTCATGCATGATCGCCAGATGGCGGGACACCACGGAGCGATGGGTTCGCCCGGCGGCCGTTATCTCACCGATATCGGCCTTACCGTTCTGTACCAGAAACTTCAGTATCTCCACTCGAGTGGGCTCGCTGAGGGCCTTGAAGAAACGGGAGTCCAGGGCCTCCACCAGGGCATTCGCGGCTGCGGCGGAATCGCTGGTGGCCTTCGGGGCGGCGAGTTTCTGCTGTCGTGCGGCGTGGTCAAGCATGGCAAGGCACCGTGAATATACTTATTGAGTCGTAAATATGTGTGTACCAGAGCACCCTTTTGCGTGCAATTGGCGTCAGCCCGCCGGTAGAAACCGATCCGGTAGTGACACTGCATTGAAACGGACACTCTGTTGTCATACCCACTCTGCTATGATAACAATCTCGTGCACATGTGCACACATGTGAGCCAAAGAACCAGAATTCAGGAGAGAAGGATGAGGGATAGACGCAGGCGGTTTCACGCCGTCCTCGTGGCCGGCGTGATGCTGGCGACAAGTCTGGCGGCGAACGCCGCATCCGTGCTCGACAAGGTCCAGGACCGGGGCGTCCTGCGCGTTGGTATCGCCTACACGGCGCCCCCGATGGGGTACATCAACGACGACGGCAAATGGGTCGGCTTCGACGTCGACCTGGCGAAGGCCATTGCCGATCGGTTGGACGTCGACCTGGAACGGGTCAAGGTAAATGACAAGACCCGGATCGTCTTTCTCTCCACAGGCCGGGTGGACATCTCCCTGGCGCATATGAGTCACACCCGCAGTCGCGACCGGCAGGTGGATTTCGCCGAGCCTCCCTACCTGTGGACCTGCAAGATTTTCTACTCCAAGCGCGGCCGTTTCGACTCCATCAGCGAGCTCGGTGGTAAGCGCGTGGGGGTGGTCCAGGGTTCGAATGCCTACCTGGCGGCGCCCAAGGAAGTCATGGCGCGGGGCGGCAGCAAGCCGAAGATGGTGGCCTTCCAGAAGAACGCCGATGTCTTCGAGGCGCTCAAGAAAGACCGGATCGACGCCTACACCCAGGACACGCCCATTATTGCCGCGGTGGCCGGCAAGGCCGGCGTCAACTTCGAGGCGGTGGGCCCCTGCTACAGCCCCGGCCTGTACAGCATCGGAGTTGCTCCGAACGACAGCCGCTGGCGCGACAAGATGAGTTTCGTGCTGCAGGACATGATCAAGGACGGCAGCTACGAAGAGATCTACGCCAAATGGTTCGGAAGCGGCGGCAGGTTCCCGTTGCCGGTGGACGCACATCCCCGCTTGCCGGAAAGCAGTTTCGGGGACATGCGCTTCGTCTGGCCGGATTAAACGCCTTTCCGACGCGCAGTGAAGCGCATCAATCGCGAACACCGGAGGGAAAGGCATGCAGCTGAATACCGCACCATCGGCTGCGCCGGCAGCCGCAATCGGGCCTACGCCGCAACCCGAGGCCGTGCCGTCGCGTCACGGCCATGGCGATGCCATTCGCCTGAGCAAGGTGTCCAAGTGGCTGGGCGGTCACCTCATTCTCGACGAGGTGGATCTGTGCGTGAGCCGAGGCGAGGTGGTGGGTGTCTGTGGGCCGAGTGGCGCCGGCAAGTCCACCCTCCTGCGCACGATCAACTACCTGCTGCCCATTGACGGTGGCGAGATCGAAGTCGACGGCTGCTGTCTCCCGCCACGTCGCGGCTCCGACCTGCGTAGCGTCCGCGCCCGCGTGGGCATGGTTTTTCAGCAGTTCAATCTATATCCCCACCTTACCGCGGCGCAGAACGTCAGTCTGGCGCCGCGGAAGGTGCGAGGGCTCACGCGGGACGCGGCAACGGATCTTGCGCATACGCTTCTCGAACAGGTCGGCCTGGGAAACCGAGCGGACGCGGTCCCCGCGCAACTCTCAGGCGGAGAGCAACAGCGGGTCGCCATTGCCCGGGCGCTGGCGATGGAACCCTGCGTTCTGTTGCTGGACGAGCCGACGGCGGCTCTGGACATGGAGCGCAAGGCCGAGGTTCTCGACGTTATCGGCGATTTGTCGCGCAGCGGCCGCACCGTGGTCCTGGTTTCCCACGAATTGCGCTTTGCCGAAGAGATAGCCGACCGGCTGGTTTTCATGGATGTCGGTCGTGTGGTGGAAACGGATATTCCGAGCCGTCTGCTTCACGACCCCGCCGAGGAGCGCACCCGATGCTTCATGCAGCGACTGCGCTACTGACCCGATCTGCGCGGGCCGCGGCACCATGAACTACCGTTTCGACTGGTCCATTCCCTTTCGCTCGCCCTACGTGGACTGGCTGATACACGGCGCCGAGCTGACGCTGGTCATCGCGGTGGTGACCACGGTGACCTCGCTTCTGGTCGGACTCGCCGTCTGCACCGGTAGCCTGTCGGCGAGGCGGCCGCTTCGGGCAATGGCGGGGTTGTACATCGAAGTGACCCGCAATGTTCCGGGGCTGTTCTGGATCGTGTTCTTCTACTTTGTCTTCCCAGAGCTTCTGCCCGAGGCGCTGGGTAAACCGTTGGCTGCCTACCCGCACTACGCCGTCGTTGCGAGTCTGCTGGCCCTCACGGTGGACAACTCGCCATACGTCGCCGAGATCCTTCGCAGCAGTATACAGGCCGTATCACCCGGGCAGTGGGAGGCCTCAGCGGCGTACGGCTTTTCCCGCCGGCAGCAGTTCCTGTTCATCGTGCTGCCGCAGGCCCTGCGTACGGCGGCGGGGCCGCTCGGCACGCGGACCATTCACAACTTCAAGAACACGTCGCTGTGTATGGCCATCTCAACGCCGGAGTTGACCTGGGCCACGCAGCAGATTGAATCGCTTACTTTCCGGGGGATCGAGGCGACGCTGGTGGCCACAGGGTTCTATGTGTTCATCGGCGTGACGTTGGCGACCCTGGTCAACCTGGCCGAGCGACGCCATCGGTTCCGGAGGTCGTGAAAGTGGCCGCCGAAATGACTCCCTGGCTGACGCAGTGGAAACTGTTGCTGGTTGGTCCCTACCCGGAGGGCGACCTGGGAGGTCTGGTCGTCAACGTTGCTGCCGCAGGTATTGCCCTGGCTGCCGGCTTCGTGGTCGCGTTGCCCCTTGGCGCGGCGCGCACATCCCGGCGCCGTTGGCTGCGGTGGCCGGCGCTGGCGTACATCGAGATCATCAAGGCCATCCCGATTCTGCTGCTGGTGTTCTGGTTCTATCTTCTGCTGCCGCTGGTGAGTCCGCTGTCGCTTCCACCGGTAGCCAGCGCCACGCTCTCGTTCGGCATCTACAGCTCCGCCTATCTGGCGGAAGTCGTACGGGCGGGACTGGAGTCGGTGCCGCCCTCCCAGCGTCAGACCGCCCTGTCCCAGGGATTCGGGCCGATCGGCAGTCTCGTCCACGTGGTTCTGCCCCAGGCGCTGCGCAACATGATTCCCTGCTTCGCGAGCTTCTTCGTTTCGATTTTCAAGGACAGCTCGGTGCTCTACATCCTCGGCGTCGCCGACATGATTCAGATGGGGGTGAGCCTCACCGAGCGCAGCCCCGCGTTGCTGGCGGACGTCTACATCAAGATGGGCCTGCTGCTGTTCGCGATCTGTTACGCGATGGCGGCGGTGGCGCGGGCCCTGGAGCGCCGGTTCGGCATGGCGAGTTGCCAGGCCTGCGAGACGCTGGCGTGGCAGCGGGGCGTCGTCGACCGTCCCTCGGGGCCCGTGATTTCGATGGCTGCACTCGTCCGTACATTTCGGCGGCTGTTTCGCCAGCGACAGCCTCCAGCGCCAGGGGGGCCGACGCCCACCGATACACAATAGTGGAGAATCCGCATGGAGATGAAGGACAAGTCAGAGCGCCGTTTCAGTGTGCACCTCGATCACCTCGAGGGCTTTCGCTTCCGGTCCCAGGCCAGTGAAGAAGGCCGCATGCACGGTGATCCGCTGATTTCGGACGAGCCCGACCCGGTGGGAGACGCTTCCGGTCCGGCGACACCTTCGATGCTCGGCGCCGCGATCGGTCACTGCCTTTCCGCCAGCCTGCTGGAGTGCCTGCGTCGAGCTCGGGTGCCCGTGACCGGCTTCGGTGCGGACGTGGACAGCGTCGTTCGGCTGAACGACGAGGGCCTGCCCCGGATAGATCACATCAGCGTCACGCTGCGGCCCAGCGTGGAAGTCGGTGCCACTCGGCACGGGCGTTGCGAGGAGGTGTTCCAGAAGCACTGCACCGTCTGCTCCTCCGTGAAGGAGGGGATCGATGTCGATGTCCAGGTGGACTGGCAGTTCCAGTGAGGCGCGAACCGATGGCCGAGGAAGAGACACGAACGCAGCATCTCGACCTGATCGCTCCAAGCACCACACCGGCCGTCTACTTCGACGCCCGGGACTGGGTCGATGCCGATAGTGCGGGGCGTGAGAAATGGGTGCAGGATGTGGCCGAGTGTCTGAACGACTGCCTGTTTGCCGTGGTGCGGCGCATCGATGGCGCCTCATCGGCCTCGGCGACAGCGGTGCGTGAGCAGGCGCGGCAATTCATGGCGGCGGCCACCCACGCCTATCCCTGGTCCGAGGACGGGCAGCGCGTACTGCTGCGGGGGGTCGATGTCTCCGATCTGCGACAGTCGGGGCCCGCGCTGGCCGATGTCTGCGGCCTTGCCGAGCGCCTGTTTTTCACAGTGACGGAGGCGTCATTGACCTCGGCTGAGAGAACGCGCCTCGACGGCGAAGCGGTGCTCGCGTCCCACGATCCCATCCTGCAACTGTACGAAAGCTGGGAGGGTTGCCATGGATTTCACAACGATTCCCGTCAGTCCCACCTACGGCTGCCGGTGATCGGGTCTTATCTGGTGACAATGCAGGAAGATGCGCGGGGCCTTCGCCTGTGGCCAGGGTACGCCGAAGCGCCCTTCGAGCTTGAGCTCGAAGCCGGTGATCTTTGCCTGATGCGGGATACCGTGGAAACCGTGCCCGGTGATGTCCGCTTTCCGCTGACCCACGGGACACTGCCCGCGCGCGGGCCGGATGCCTCCGAGCGAATCGTTGCCATCCATCGGGCGGGGATTTTTCCCCGTTCCTTTCTCGACTCT
>JASFMS010000023.1:0-9919 GCA_050117435.1 Ectothiorhodospiraceae bacterium
AAATCCCAGGTGCAGTACATGGTGTGCGCCTTGCTGAAGCTCAGCGCCGCACCACGGGAGGACGCCGCCGACGCCCTCGCCGCCGCCCTCTGCCACCTGCACCGCGACCGACTGGACCGTCGACTGGGAAGCCCCGGAGCAACAGCGAGGTTTTCATGATAGGACGTCTGCGCGGCACTCTCATAGAGAAGCAGCCACCGCTGTTGGTCGTCGACGTCAACGGCGTCGGTTACGAAGTCGAGGCGCCGATGTCCACGTTCTACGAGCTGCCCGCGGTCGGCGAGGAAGTCGTTCTGCGCACACACCTGTCCGTCCGCGAGGATGCGCACGTCCTCTTCGGCTTCCACAGCGAGCGCGAGCGCACGGTCTTCCGCAGTCTTATCAGGGTCAGCGGAATCGGACCGAAGCTGGCGCTCGGCCTGCTCTCAGGCATGCGCGCCGAGGACTTCGTCCGCTGCGTGGAGCTGAAAGACACGGCCACACTGACCAAGCTGCCCGGCGTCGGCAAGAAAACCGCGGAGCGGCTGATCATGGAAATGCAGGACCGCATCACCGAGCTCGGTCGTCCGGCACTGTCCACCGTCGGCGAGCCGGCGGGCGCGGCGGCACCGGCCGCGGAAGACGACCCGGCGGCCGAGGCCGTGAGCGCTCTGGTGGCCTTGGGCTATAAACCTCACGAGGCGTCCCGCCTTCTGGACGGTGTCGAAACCGAAGGCCGGCCCAGCGAGGAACTGATTCGCGCGGCGCTGCAGAAGGCCGTGCGGCGGGGGTAACAAGCCATGATCGAGCCCGATCGCGTCATCAGCGGAACGTCGTCCACGGAAGACGAGGCGGTGGACCGCGCCATTCGTCCACGCACGCTGGCGGACTACGTGGGCCAGCCGGCGGTTCGCGAACAGATGGAAATCTTCGTCCACGCCGCACGCCGGCGTGTAGAGTCGCTTGATCACGTCCTGATCTTCGGCCCGCCCGGGCTGGGCAAAACCACGCTGGCCCACATCATCGCCCACGAGCTGGACGTGAAGCTGCGTCAGACCTCCGGGCCGGTTCTCGACAAACCCGGCGACCTGGCCGCCCTGCTGACCAACCTCGAACCCCACGATGTGCTCTTCGTCGACGAGATCCACCGGCTGTCGCCGGTGGTTGAAGAGGTCCTCTACCCGGCCATGGAGGACTTCAAGATCGATATCATGATCGGCGAGGGTCCAGCGGCGCGGTCCATCAAGCTGGATCTGCCGCCGTTCACACTCGTGGGCGCCACCACCCGCGCCGGCCTTCTCACCTCGCCGTTGCGGGATCGCTTCGGCATCGTCCAGCGCCTGGAGTACTACAGCGTCGAGGACCTGACCCACATCGTCCACCGCTCGGCCCACCTGCTCGCGGTGGAAACGGACGAGGCGGGCGCCGCGGAAATCGCCCGCCGCTCCCGCGGTACACCGCGCATCGCCAATCGCCTGCTGCGGCGCGTACGGGACTTCGCCGAGGTCAAGGCCGACGGTGTCATCACCGGGCCGGTGGCGGCGGCGGCCATGGACATGCTGAAGGTGGACACCAGCGGCTTCGACGTGCTGGACCGGCGCCTGCTGACCACCATCATCGACAAGTTCGACGGCGGCCCGGTGGGACTGGACAGCCTTGCCGCAGCGATCGGCGAGGAACGCGGCACCATCGAGGACGTACTGGAACCCTACCTGATCCAGCAGGGTTTCCTGCATCGCACGCCGCGCGGTCGGATGGCCACTCGCAATGCGTACGTGCACTTCGGCTACCCGCCGCCGCCGTCGGCGACCGAACCCAATGCCGATCTGTTTTCCGAGTGAACAGCCCCCAACCGCGGTACTTGCCGCGCCGGGCGCCGAGCTATCATGCGCGTATTCCATCCCCGCTCAACCCTGACCCTTATCCTGTACGGCTTCAGCGTCGTGGCGCTGCCGCTGTTCTTCGCCCTGGGCTACGCCGCCGTTTATGTGGACCGGCTGTCGGAGCAGGCGCGTACGGCGGTGTACAACGCCGCCCAGGCCATCCAGGGAAGCCGCAGCCTGTCCGAATCGCTCACCGCCATGGAGCGCACCGCCCGGCAATACCTGCTGCTTGACGATCCGTCACTGTTTCAGGTCTATCGCGAGACGCACCGTGACTTCCAGGCCACTGTCGACCGCCTGAGCGTTCTGACGTCCAACGCCCCCTTCAACCGGGACGTCCGCGACATCGGCGAACGGGAGCAGAAACTCTTCGATCAGCTCTCCGACAAGGACAGCCGCGCCAAACTGACCCAGGACGCCGTGGCCGACCAGTTCATCGACCTCACCGAGATTGCCGAAACCATCCGCATCGCCAGCAACCAGCTCATCGACCACGAAGTCAACGTCATGCAGGAAACGGCCACCCGTGCCCAGCAGGTGCTGTTCTGGCTGGCCGTGGCGCTGATTCCGCTTACGCTGATCTCCACGGGCATCTTCACAGTGCTCATCTCCCGGCCCATCCGTCAGGTGGACCGCGCCATACGCCGGCTCGGCGACGAGGAATTCGATCGCACCATCAGCGTGTCCGGGCCCGAGGACCTGCGCGCGCTCGGAGAGCGCCTGGACTGGCTGCGCCGCCGGCTGGTGGAACTCGAGAGCGAAAAGACACGCTTTCTGAGACACGTCTCCCATGAGCTGAAGACGCCGCTGACCGCCATCCGCGAAAGCAGCGATCTGCTCAGCGACGAGATCGTCGGCCCTCTCAACGACGAGCAGCGCGAAATCACCGGCATACTCCACGAAAGCGGGCGCCAGCTGCAGACGCTGATCGAGGATCTGCTCGACTTCTCCCGCACGCAGTCCCGCCAACCAACGCTGGACTCGGGCTGGGTGGACGTGAACGAGATCATCGAATCCGTGCTGCAGACCCACAAACCAGCCGTTCGCGCGAAGTCTGTCAACGTGGATGCCCGCTTGAGCGACTGCGAACTGGTGGGCGATCGTGAGAAGATACGAACGGTGGTGGACAACCTGCTGTCCAACGCCATCAAGTTCTCGCCGGAGAACGGTACGCTTACCATAAAGACCTTGCAGACCGCCGCAACCGCCGTGATCGACGTGGCCGACCAGGGCCCGGGGATTCCGCCGGCCGAACGGGATAAGATATTCGAGGCCTTTTACCAGGGGGGAACGCAGCCGGAAGGCTACGTAAAGGGTTCGGGCCTTGGGCTCGCCATCGCCCGGGAATATGTCCTGGCGCACAGCGGGCGACTGGATATCATCGACAAGAGTGACGGCGGCGCGCGCTTTCGCGTCATGTTGCCACGCGGCTCCGGCCGCGAGCAGATCGAGGCGCAGCGGGACGACACCACCGCCCGCGCGCATTAGACGACGACCATATAGTGGGATGACTATGCCTCGGATTATCGTGGCCATCTTGGTGGCTCTGCTGGCGGGGTGCCAGCTTCTGCCCGTGCGCGAGAACGACCAGCAGCAGAGCGCGGCCGCCAGCCAGGCGGCCGCGCGAGACCGGGAGCAGGAGGCCCAGGCGAGACGGCTTGCCGACGTTGTGAGCTTCTACCGGCAGACAGCGGATATGGAAGAGGAAGGGCTGCAGCGGCGACTGAGCGTCATCGAGAGCGACGTTCAGCCGGGACGCTGCAACGCCGCCCGTTTGAAGTCTGCTATGCTCATCGCCCGCCTCGGGCCGCGGCGGGACGTGGACACCGACAGCGAGTACCTGGCGCCGTGCACCAAAGACCCACTGGCGCGCTACTCCGCTGAAGGTAGCCTGGCGATTCTTGTCCAGGACCTGATCAACGCCCACTCGGCGCGGGCTTCCAGCGAGGCGAAACTCAAAGACGCCGCGGCCGAGCTCAAGAAGCTGCGCGGCGAAAACGCCGAGCTCAGCAAGCAGCTCGAAGGCCTGAAAGCCATCGAGCGCAGCATCCAGAAGCGAGACCGGCGACAACCGGCTGAGGAATGAGATGACACAGCGAATACTGGTGGTCGACGATGACCCCGGCGTGCTCCGACTGCTTTCCATACGTCTGCGCTCTCAGGGATACGAGGTGACCACCGCGGAAAGCGGTGAGGAGGCACTGTCCAATTTCGCCGGCGTGCGACCGCATCTGGTAATAACGGACCTGCGAATGGACGGCATGGACGGCATGACGCTGTTCCAGGAGCTCAGGCGCAAACACCCGACGCTCCCCGTGATCATTCTCACGGCCCACGGCTCGATACCGGAAGCCGTGGAGGCCACCAAGAACGGCGTCTTCGGGTTCGTCACCAAACCCTTCGAGGCCCCGGCACTGCTGCAGCAGGTGGACAGTGCCCTGCGCCTGTCAGGCGCGGTGGACTACGACGAAGACGGCGACGAAGACAAGAGCTGGCGCGAGCACATCATCACCCGGAGCCCGCTGATGGAGGACGTGCTGCAGCGAGCGCGCATGGTCGCCCCCAGCGAAGCCAGCGTATTCATTCAGGGCGAGAGCGGCAGCGGCAAGGAACTGCTGGCCCGCGCCATTCACAACGCCAGCGGCCGCGCGGACAAGCCCTTCGTCGCCGTCAACTGCGGCGCGATACCGGAGAACCTCCTGGAATCCGAGCTGTTCGGCCACAAAAAGGGCTCATTCACCGGCGCCAGCAGCGACCACGAAGGCCTCTTCAAATCCGCCAACGGCGGCACCCTGTTCCTGGACGAAATCGGCGACATGCCGCTTTCCCTGCAGGTGAAGCTGCTTCGGGTGCTTCAGGAGCACAAGATCCGGCCCGTGGGCTCAACCAAGCCGGAGCCGGTGGACGTGCGCATCATCTCCGCCACCCACCGGGACCTGGAAGTGGAAATGGAGGAAGGACGCTTTCGCGAGGACCTCTACTACCGCCTCAACGTGGTTTCCCTCTCATTGCCCGCGCTTTCGGAGCGGCGCGAGGACGTCCCCGTGCTCGCCGGACATTTTCTCGCCCAGCTCGCCGGCAAGTACGACAAGAACCTGAAGAACTTCGCCCCGGAGGCCATGGAGCGCCTGGTAAGTGCGCCGTGGCCCGGCAACGTGCGCCAGCTCTATAACGTCGTCGAACAGGTTGCCATTCTCTCCACCACCCCGATCATCTCGGAAGACCTGGTGGCCAAGGCCATACGCGACGACACTCCGGGCCTCCCGGCGTTCGCCGATGCCCGCCGGGACTTCGAGCGCGATTATCTGGTCAAACTGCTGCAGGTAACGCAGGGCAACGTGAGTCAGGCCGCGCGGCTGGCGAAGCGCAACCGCACAGAGTTCTACAAGCTGCTCAACCGTCACGATCTGAATCCGAGCATGTTCAAGTCGGCACGGGAGTGAAAGGGCGCCGCCTCGAAAGCGTGTGACGCACTCGAACGACGCGCGGCATCCTGGCCGGGGGCGCGCCGCTGACCGGCGCCCCGACCCTGCCGATCCGCCGCGCGATGCGCGCCCGTCGCCCCTGAACGACGAGAATAAACCACGGCCAAACAAAGACTTGAAAAACACTCTCCCGCAAAGGTCGCCCCACGGCGACAGAATTGCCCCCAACTCGTGACCCGGATCCTGGGTGTCCGCAGAGCGCACGCTGAAAATCCTCGCGTTTGCGGGCAATTACGATTCGCAAGCAGCGGTTGGCACGCGGTGTGCAATCCTCTCAGCCAGAAGCCGGGACAGTCGGCGTGAGCCATTTCACAGAATCCGGAATTCGTGAAGAGGCCAGTGAACGCGACGGTGTAGTGCCAGCGTTTTCCTCTCTGTCCCGCACCTCGGAGCGAAGCGTTTGTCGGCGCGGGCTCCGAGGCAGCGCAAAGTGAGGAATGGCGCGCTTTGTCGCTGAACGACGACAGTTTGCGTAATTTTTCAGACGCGGTATGGTCGCGGGAAAGCGGTTCGGGACTGCGGCCCACAGCGGCCGGCGACGAGGGACGCCGGCGAGCGATGAAAGAGGCGGACGCCCGAACCCTGAGGACAACCAGTTTCGCACCTGTTGGCTACCAAAAAGCCCCGTCACCCCCTCATTCCGGCCTTCAGGTGCTTTTCTCTTCCGAAGACCCCTGGCCGCACCGACGCGACCAGGGGTCTTCTGCTATGCGCTTGCCCGCAAAACGCCAGGCCGCTACATTGGGCCGGGTTTCTGCACCCTGGCGCCCTACCGCGAAACCGGAGTTTTGCGCATCGACGACACAGACGGTGCCGAGCGCGTAATGTTGACAGAGGCGGTAAACAACCCGGACGGAAGCTTCCGCTGGACCGTCAGGGTCTACTACGAAGATACGGACAGCGGTGGTCTCGTCTACCACACCAGCTACCTTCGCTACATGGAACGTGCGAGGACCGAATGGTTGCGGGCGCTCGGGTTTGACCAGGGCCGCCTGAAAACGGAACTCGGCGTGCTTTTTGCGGTCCGTTCCCTGGATATTCGGTATCTGCAGCCGGCGGTCCTGGACGACCACTTGGCCGTGGATTCACGTGCGGCGCGGCACCGCCGCGCCGGCCTTCGATTCGACCAGCACATCAGCCGCTTACAGAACAACGGGCCCGAGCTCTGCCGCGCCAGCGTCGAAGTGGTGTGCATTGACGCGCATACCCGCAGACCGCGGCCCATACCGGAGGCGATCATGACGGAGATGGGGAATGTCGGTTGACCTTTCCATAACCCGGCTGGTGATGGATGCCAGCCTCATCGTTCAGTTGGTTTTGCTCGCCCTGCTGGCGGCATCCGTTTGGTCCTGGACCATCATCTTCCGCAAGCGCCGCGCCCTGAGCCAGGCCACCGCCGGCGCCGACGCGTTCGAGGACCGATTCTGGTCGGGCGGCAATCTGGCGGAGATCTACAGCCAGGTTAATCAGCCCCACGAGGAAACCGGCGGGCTGGAGCGCATATTCCGCGCGGGGTTCCGGGAGTTTTCCCGCATGCGCAAACAGAGCGCCGGAGCGGAATCCACCGTCGAGGCCGCGCACCGGGCAATGCGCGTGTCGCTGTCGAGGGAACTGGACGTGCTCGAGGGCCAGATCCCCTTCCTGGCCACGGTCGGCTCCACCAGCCCCTACATCGGGCTGTTCGGAACGGTCTGGGGCATAATGAATGCCTTCCGGGCACTGGGGCACATGCAGCAGGCCACCCTGACCACGGTGGCGCCGGGCATCGCCGAGGCCCTGGTGGCCACCGCCATGGGCCTGTTCGCCGCCATCCCGGCGGTGGTGGCGTACAATCGATACGCCAGCCAGATCGAGCGGCTGACCAACCGCTACGAAATCTTCGTCGAGGAATTCACCAGCATTCTGCAGCGCCACGTGCACAGTCAGCCGGCAGCCCGGGCCGCGGCCAGCGAATAGGGAGGAGCCCGCGTGCCGAGCCCCATCGCAACGAATACCCGTCGCGTGCGACGCCGCCCCATGGCGGAGATCAATGTCGTCCCCTACATCGACGTCATGCTGGTGCTTCTGGTCATCTTCATGGTCACCGCTCCACTGCTGTACCAGGGCGTGGAAGTGGACCTCCCCCAGGCCAGCGCCAAACCTCTGCGCAACAAGGAAAGCGAACCGGTGATCGTGGAGGTGAACCGGGACGGCGAGTATTTCCTCAATATCGGCGAGACACCCGGCAACGCACTTACCGCACGCAAACTCGTGGTTACGGTCACCGCGGTCATGCGGCGTCGGCCGGACACGCCCGTGCTCGTTCGCGGCGACAAGAACGTGCCCTACGGGCGCGTCATCGAGGTGATGGCCCGGCTCAAGCAGGCGGGTGTACCCCAGGTCGGCCTCATGACCGAACCACCAGCGGACGGTTAGACCATGCGTGGACGCGACTGGACGTACCTGCTTTACTCGGTCGGACTGCACGTCGCCATCGTCGTGGTGGTGGGTGTGTCCTTCGCCTTCGCCCCCACCGCCTCGGATACCGGACCGGAGTCCATACAGGCGGTCACGGTGAGTGAGGACGAGGTCAAGGCCGCGATGGAGCGGCTGGACAAGCAGCAGAATCAGGACACGGCCGAGAAGCAGCAACAGGTTGAGGAACTGAAGAAAAAGGCCAGCGAGCTTGAAAAACAGCAGCAGGCCCAGCAGGAGGAGCTGAAAAAACTCCAGAAACAGCGCGAGGAGATGGCCAAGGAGCGCGAGAAGCTCGCGGAGCAGCGCAAGGCTGAAAAGGAACGCGTGCAGAAGCTTGCCGAACAGCGCAAGGCCGAACAGGAGCGCCTCGCCAAGCTGGAAGCGGAAAAGAAGGCAAAGGCCGAGGCGCAGCGCAAGGAACAGGAGCGCCTCGCCAAGCTCAAGAAGGAGCGCGAGGCCGCGGAGCGCAAACGCAAGGAAGAGCAGGAGCGACTGGAAGCGCTGCGCAAGAAGAAGGAAGAGGAAAAGCGCCGCGCCGAAGAGCAGCGGCGCAAGGCCGAAGAGGCCCGGCAGAAAGCCGAGCGGGAACGCCAGCTCAAGGAGCAGATGCAGCGGGAACAGGCGGCGAGGGAGCGCGCCCAGGCAGTCGCACAGGCCAAGAATGAATACGTCCCGGCAATCCGGAGCAAGGTTACCCGGTCCTGGGAGCGCCCGCCGGGGATTCCGGACAGCCTGTCATGCACACTTGAAGTGCGCCTTGGGCCGGGCGGGATCGTCACCGGTGTCCGCGTTGTCGAATCCAGCGGCAATACTGCCTTTGACCGTTCCGCGCAGAACGCGGTACGAAAGGCGGAACCCCTGCCGGTCCCGCGGGACCGTGCGGCGATGTCCGCCTTCCGCAACGGCATCACGTTCGAGTTTCGTCCGGGCTGAGGGACACACAGAGCCCGTCGGCTACCCTATCGGACGTACGATATTAAGGACTGGAGTTCATGAGGCGAATACTTCTGATGATCGCGGCGCTGCTCCTTCTGCCAACGCCGGCGTCGGCGCAGATCCGCATCCAGATAACCGGCGGCGCCGAGGCCGCACTGCCCATTGCCATCGTGCCGTTCCGGGTGGAAGACGGCGCCAGCCCGCCCGGGCCGGACGTCGCCGGCATCGTTCGCAACGATCTCCAGCGCACCGGCATGTTCGACCCGCTGGCCGAGGACAATTTCATCTCCCGCCCCAGCCGGTTCGAAGATGTGCGCTTCCAGAACTGGCGCGCACTGGGCGCGGACAACCTCGTGGTGGGCAGCATACGCGCCGCCGGGGACGGCAGTTGGGAAGTACGCTTCGAGCTGCTGGACGTCTATCAGGGTAACCGGCTCGTGGGCAAGCGCTACCGCGTCGCCAGTTCCGGGCTGCGCACGCTGGCTCATACGATCAGTAACGAGATCTTCAAAGCGCTGATCGGCCGGCCCGGCGGGTTCAACACCCGCATCGCCTACGTCCAGGTGGAGACCGACGGCAAGAAGACCATCCACAAGCTGGTGGTTTCCGAAGCGGACGGCCACAGCCCCCAGGTCATCCTGACCTCCCGGGAACCCATCATGTCTCCGGCGTGGTCGCCGGATCGCAAGAAGCTCGCGTACGTCTCCTTCGAGGGACGCAGCTCCGAGATATTCGTACAGGAGGTAGCCACCGGCAAACGCCGCAAGGTGGCCTCCTACAAAGGCATCAACGGCGCACCGGCATGGGCGCCGGACGGCCGGCGGCTGGCCCTCACGCTTTCCAAGGACGGGAATCCCGACATTTTCGTCCTCGATCTGGACAGCGGCCGCCTGAACCAGGTCACCAACCACTGGGCTATCGACACCGAGCCCGTCTGGGGGCCCAACGGCAAGCAGATCTACTTCACCTCAGACCGCGGTGGCAAGCCCCAGATATACCGAAAGTCCGTCGCCGGTGGCTCGGCCGAGCGCATCACCTTCGAGGGTGACTACAACGCCAACCCGGCCCTGTCCCCGGACGGCAAGCTCCTGGCAATGGTTCACCGGGACAAGGGCGGATTCCAGATAGCCATCATGGACCTGGAAAAGGGACTGATGCGGGTGCTCACCAAGGGGCCGC
>JASFMS010000024.1:0-9647 GCA_050117435.1 Ectothiorhodospiraceae bacterium
GCAGCATTTCTCGCGGGATTCCGCGGCAGACGTGATTCAGCAGGCTGTCAGCCTCTTCCCCCAGCAAGCGTTCGACATCCGTCATTGTCTTCTCTCCCTAAACCCCGTTGTCCTTTACCCGTTTTGTCTGCCGCCGTGCCCCTCCGGGACGACCGCATGGGTCCCGGCCGCGCCCCGTGACGCCGTCAGTATAGCCGCGGCTATGTGGTCGCTCTGATGATCTGGGTCACTGTCGGGTCATGAACACACTGTGATGACAATCACAGTTGAAACCGGGTGTGTGCTCTACAAAGACGGTAACCGAACACACACAGAATCCGACGATCGATGGCGCACTCAGACAACGTCGTTTACCTCCAACCGGGGACCACTCCGGCGGCCGGCCGCGAGACTCTCGACAGGCTGCGGGGCCTTTCCGCGCAACGCCTGGCGGCGGTGGTCCGGTCCACAATGGACCAGGTGGACGATGCCCTGTTCGATCGTGCGGAGCGCGCCGGGAGTCACACCGATCAGGAAATGTATTTCGCCGCCATGCGGCAGATCCGGTTGCAGCGCCGTGAGGTCGAGAATGGCTTCATCGAAGCAGTCCATCATGGCTTCCGGGGCTTGCTGGAAACGGATTCCAGTGGATCGGCAGAAGACGCGACGGCAGCCGACCCGCTGGATCTGGAACTGGTGGACGACGCCGCCGTCGAGGAGAGCGTTGCCATCGACACGATGGCAAGCAAGCTTCGCGGGCGATGCAGCCTGCCCCTGTCCCAGCTGACGGCGCGTCTGGATGCGCTGGTCTCTGAACGCGAGGTGAATGCGGACGTCAGTCCGCTTGACCCCCGCCAGCTGGCCACCGGGTTCGAGGCGGCCGTGTCGGCGGTGGACGTGCCGATTCAGCCGCGCCTGATCCTCTACAAGGTATTCGAGAAACAGCTCCTGCAGCAGCTGCCCGCCCTCTACGAAGCGGCCAACCAGCACCTGGCGGGGGCTGGCGTGTTGCCGGACGTTCGCCCCGGAGTCAAGCGCTCCCCGGGGGGGCGCGACACCTCCGCAAGCGCCGGCGCCGAGAGCGCGGGGGAAGCCTCGGAACCAACTCTTGAAGCGTTGCGCAGCCTGCTGGCCGAGGCCAAGTACGGTAGCGACGTTTCCGGTCAGGCTCCGTCGGGGCAGGTCGACGCGGCCGGACTGCTGGCGGCCCTGTCGGCACTGCAGCACCAGGAGACTGAAATCGCCGAAGGCGACGGTCCCGGCGGAGCGGATGCCGGGGACATCAAGGCCGCACTGGCGCGGTTGCTTCCGGCGCAGGGGCGTGGTGGCAGGCCGGATCTGGGACGCAATGCCGACGATACCATCGACATCGTCAGCATGCTCTTCGACGTGATTCTCGGTGATCCCCGTTTGCCCGGCGCCATCAAGGCGCTGATCGCCCGGCTGCAGATTCCGGTGCTCAAAGTGGCGTTGCTGGACCGGGAGTTTCTCAGCCGCCGTCAGCATCCCGCGCGGCAGTTGATCAACGAGATGGCTCATGCCGCCGTCGGGTGGAACGAACCCGAGGATCCGGACGGCGATCCGCTGTACCGAAAGATGAATGAATCGGTGGAGCGGATTATCGATGGCTTCGAGGACGACATACGCGTGTTCGATGCCACCCTAAGGGACTTCCGGGCCTTCGTGCAGCGCGAGCAGGAGCGGGCCAGGGCCATCGAGGAGCGCACGCGCCAGGCGGCCGAGGGCAAGGCCCGCGTGGACGATTCCCGTGAGCGTGTGCAGCAGGAAGTGGAGCAGCGTCTCGCTACCCCCGACCTCCCCGACGTGGTTCGCCGGGTGCTGGAGGAGGCGTGGTTCAAGGTTCTCTTCATCACTCTCGTGCGTGAGGGCGCCGATAGCGATGCCTGGGCGAACCAGGTGGCGGTGATGGACCGGCTCGTCTGGAGCGTGCAGCCGAACAAGACGGCCGGCGAGCGAAAGCAGATGCTGAACGAGATGCCGGCACTGCTGCAGGATCTCCGGGAAGGGCTGAACGCCATCATGTTCAATCCCTTCGAGATGACCCGGCTGTTCAAGGAACTCGAGCAGGTCCACATCGGCATTCTCTCCAGGCCGGCGGCACGCCAGCCCGAGCAACCCCAGCCGGCCCGGCCCGAGAGCCCCGGGGGGGAATCCGCGCTCGCAAAGCCCGTCCGGGAAGACGGTCCGGCAACGGCCGGTGGCGCCGCCGAGGGTGATGTTGGCAACAGCGCCGAGGACGCGGAGGCCGACGAGGATTTTCGGCGGCTGCGCGAGCTGGACCTGGGAACCTGGTTCGAATTCCACGACAACCCGGACAAGGCCGTGCGCGCCAAGCTGTCCGCGCGATTGAACGGCGGCAAGCGCTTCATCTTCGTCAACCGGGCCGGATTCAAGCTGGCGGACAAGCCTATCACCACCCTGGTTGAGGAACTGCGGGACGGGCGCGTCGTCGTGCTTGACGACAATATGCTCTTCGACCGGGCCCTGGAAAACGTGGTCAGCAGCCTCCGCGACATGCGCGACAGCCGCTAGGGAAACGCTCAACAATCCGCGCGGGATTTCGATAGACTTCGGTTTCTGCACCAATGGGTCGCGGTTCTGGGTATCCGCGTCCAGGGTGTCTCCCTCCTCGGAAACCGGAATAGAGGCCCCGTGCTTTGCGAATGTGGCTGCGACTGACTCTCACTGTGCCGCTGGTGCTGTTAGGCGCGCCGTGGCTCCATGCCGCGGTGGCCTGGGACCGTGTGCGCCGGCGGGAGCCGCTTGCCGGCGCGGGGTACAGGGCGCAGTCAGCCTGGTGCCGTCTGTTCTGCCGCTGTTTCGGAGTCCGCGTCTCGCTCCGTGGCGGCGAACTGCTTCCGCCTCCCACCCTGGTGGTGGCCAATCACATATCCTGGCTCGACATTGTCTGCATAGCCGGCCAGACACCCGTGGCCTTTCTCAGCAAGGCCGAAGTGGGGCGCTGGCCGTTGATCGGGCGCGTGGCGACGGCTCTGGGAACGCTCTACATTGAACGCGGCCGCAGGCAGGCCGCCGAGAATGCCGTGGAGTCCATTCGGTTCCGGCTGGAGGATGGGCACCGCGTCGTTGTGTTTCCGGAAGGCACCACCAGTGACGGCACTTGCGTTCTGCCCTTCCGGCCCCGGCTTTATCAGGCGGCGATCGACGCCGGGGTTCCGGTGCAGACCATCGCCGTGTCCTACCGGCGCAGTGACGGCGAGCCCTGCACCGAGATCGCCTTCACCGGCGAACAGGGACTGCTGTCCAATCTGGCGGCGCTGGCGCGCACGGCGGAGGTGCACGCCACGCTCACGGTGGGCTCCGCCATCGCCCATGACCAGGGCGGCCGCAGCGTGCTCGCGCGACGGAGCCGGGACGCCATCGCCCGGGCATTGCCGGGGCAGGGCGGGGAGTCGGAGTCGCCGGCTGAGGAAGGCGCTGCCATGAAGCGCAACGAGGGTAATGTTGTCACAAGGCTGTAACCGGATCGTCACTATAATGCGCCCGGCTTCAATGCAACGGGGTACGGTATGGCTGCGAGCATTCTGATCGTCGAGGACGAGGCGGCAATCCGCGAAATGATCGCCATGGGGCTGAGTCGTGCGGGCTTCGACGTGCGGCACGCGGAGTCCGCCGAGGACGCGCGCGCCGCCGTCAGGCTGGCGCGACCGGATTTGATCCTGCTGGACTGGATGCTGCCGGGGGAGAGCGGGCTGGACATGGCCCGGGCGCTGAAGCGAGACCCCGACTGCCGCGACATTCCCATAATCATGCTGACGGCGCGCGGCGAGGAAGAGGACAAGATTCGCGGCCTGGATACCGGTGCCGACGACTACATCACCAAACCGTTTTCGCCGCGGGAAATGGTCTCCCGGATCAAGGCCGTCCTGCGACGGACGAAGCCGACCTCCGGCGATCGGCCCATCGAGGTGGAAGGGCTGTGCCTGGACCCGGTAAGCCATCGCGTTACGGCGGGAGAGAGCGGCGTCGACCTGGGGCCGACGGAGTTCCGTTTGCTGCACTTTCTGATGACTCATCCCGAGCGGGTTTTCACGCGTTCACAGCTCCTGGACAACGTCTGGGGAACGAACGTGTATGTGGAGGAGCGCACGGTGGATGTGCATGTCCGGCGTCTGCGCAAGGGACTGTCCCGTTCCGGTCACGATTCGCTGGTCCAGACCGTTCGCGGGACCGGCTACCGTTTCTCCGCACGACGCTAGGGAATCGTTCAGCGTTTCCCTAACCCCGCCCCGCCTCCCGCGGTACTGGAACCCGAGGGGATCGCCGGTACAATAGCCGCGGACATCGAAACGGGCCGCTCAGAGCTTGTGAAAAATCGAACGCCGCCGCAGGCGTTCGGGGGCGCTTGCAGTAGGGGGGCGATTTTTCACAAGCTCTCACAGGAATGGGGCCACCGCCCGCGTTCCGCGGTCGCCGTACGCGAGAGACATCTAATGCTAGTCAGAAACCCCTGGCCCGCCGCGGCGCTGCGATTACTGGCATTGGTCGCGGTCGCCTTGGTCATAGGCGCCGTTGCAGGCCATGTCTGGGCCGCACTGCTGTTCGGCCTGGGCGTCTACCTGGGCGTTCACCTTCGCAATCTCTGGCGTCTGGAGCAGTGGCTGCGCCAGGGGAGGCGTTTTCGACCGCCGGAAGCGCAGGGTCTGTGGGGCACCGTCTTCGACAACCTCTACCGTCGCCAGCGGCGCTATCGTCAACGTCGACTCCGCCTTGCCGAACTCCTCCGCCGCTTCAAGGAATCGGCCAACGCCATGCCTGACGCCACCGTTGTTCTCCGCGGCAACGGACAGATGGTGTGGTGGAATACCATGGCAACCGTCTACCTGGGACTGCGCTGGCCCCAGGATCAGGGTCAGCGCATCGCCAACCTCTTTCGTCATCCGTCATTCAGCGAGTTTCTGCAACGCCGCGAGTGGACGGAATCGATCAAGGTGCCGTCGCCGGTGGACGACCAGATGGTGCTGGAAATTCGCGTCGTACCGTACGGGCAGAATCAGAAGCTGCTTCTGGCGCGGGATGTAACACGCCTGCACCGGCTTGAGACGATGCGCCGGGACTTCGTGGCGAATATTACGCATGAGCTGCGCACCCCCCTCACCGTGATTCGGGGCATGGCGGAAACGGTGGGCGAATACGGAATCACGGAGGCTGAGGACCTGGAACGACCGCTGGCTCTCATCCAGGAGCAGACGCGGCGCATGGGCCGTCTAATAGACGATCTGTTGCTGCTCTCCCGGCTGGAAACGAACAGCCGGCGCCGTGACGAGGTCGTGGCCGTTGCCGAGATGATCGACGGCGTCGTCGCGGACGCCCGGGCGCTGAGCGACGAGGGCCATCGCATCGTCGTTGAATCGGACGCCGAATTGCGGTTGCGCGGTGACGAAGGCGAGTTACGGAGCGCCTTTTCCAATCTGGTCGTCAACGCCGTCAAGTACACGCCGTCGCCAGGGGAGATTGCGGTTCGCTGGTACGCGGACGGCGACGGCGCTCATTTCTCCGTTACGGACACCGGGGAAGGGATAGCGCCACACCACATTCCCAGGCTCACGGAGCGCTTCTACCGCGTGGACAGCGGGCGTTCCAGCAAGAGCGGCGGTACCGGTCTCGGCCTGGCCATCGTCAAACACGTACTCGGGCGCCACGACGGTCACCTGGATGTCCGGAGCCGGTTGGGCGAAGGCAGCACGTTCGACTGCGTTTTCCCCGAGAGGTTGATGGTCCGCAGTGGCGGGGCCGCGGCGCGGCGTGCGGTGGAGCAGTCGTAACCCGGACGTTAACCCGATGTCACGGAGCTGTCACAAACCGTCCCTATAGTGGGCCCCGCTCACGTCGCCGGAACCCTACTGGCGACGGTTCAGCCTGAGGGGGCAAACGGGAGGCGGTGCTGCCGCGATACCGTGAGCTACGCTGCTCCCAATGGGACGCAACGCGATTCGATAGCACATATCGCAGTTCAACGCTCGAGGAGAACGACGAAATGCGTAAAGGTCTGAAGCTGGGTCTGATGCTCGGTGCCGCGCTCACCGTGGCTACCGCCGGCATCGCTTCCGGCGCCGAGGTCAAGCAGATCAACGGCGCGGGCGCGAGTTTCCCGTACCCGATCTACAGCAAGTGGGCCGCGGCCTACAACGAGGCCACCGGCGTCAGGCTGAATTACCAGTCCATCGGCTCCGGCGGCGGCATCAAGCAGATCAAGGCCAAAACCGTTGACTTCGGCGCCTCTGACGCGCCTCTGACCAAGGACGAGCTGGACGAGGCGGGACTGATGCAGTTCCCCATGATCGTCGGTGGCGTGGTGCCGGTCATCAACGTCCCGGGTATCAAGCCGGGGGAAATGAAGCTCACTAACGAGGAGCTGGCCGACATCTTCCTGGGCAAGATCAAGAAGTGGAACGATCCCGAGCTTGCCAAGATGAATCCCGGCCTGAACCTGCCGGATCTCGCCATCCAGGTGGTTCACCGCTCCGACGGTTCCGGTACGACCTGGATCTACACGAACTACCTGAGCAAGGTCAGCCCGGAGTGGAAGAAGAACGTCGGCAACGGCAAGGCCGTGAACTGGCCCACCGGAGTCGGCGGCAAGGGTAACGAGGGCGTTGCTTCCTATGTCTCCCGGCTCAAGGGCGGCATCGGTTACGTCGAGTTCGCCTACGCGCTGCAGAACAAGATGACCCACGTGGCGCTGCGCAACCGCGAGGGCAACTTCGTGCAGCCGAAGATCGAGAACTTCCAGGCCGCTGCGGCCGGCGCCGACTGGGCCAACGCTCCGGGCTTTCGCGTGGTGCTGACCGACCAGCCCGGCGCCAAGAGCTGGCCCATCAGCGGTGCGAGCTTCATCCTGATGCATCACGCGCAGAAGGACGCGGACACCGCCCGTGCCGTGCTGAAGTTCCTGGACTGGTCGTACCACAACGGTCAGGGCATGGCGAAGGAGCTGGATTACGTGCCGCTGCCGGCCAGCGTGATCAGCCTGGTGGAGAAGACCTGGGCCAAGGAGCTCAAGGGTCCGAACGGCGAACAGATCTGGACGCAGGACATGACCCAGAAGTAGAAAAGCACGCCGCGGTTTGACGCCGCGGCCGTTCGCTGATAAACCGAGGACCGCTTCAGAGGCGGTCCTCGGTTTGTAATTTGTACGCGCTACCATGGGCGGTGAGCTGACGGTGGTTCGGCCGGCACCGCAGCATTCGTGCAGGTGGGTGCAACGGAGGTCTGAGTGGATCAAACAGCAAGTGTCAAGGTCACGGTGGCGGCCAGCCCGCAGCTGCAGCGCAAGCTGCGCCGGGGGCGCATCGCCGACTGGCTGTTCGAGCGCGCGACATGGCTGGTTGCCGCGCTGGTGCTCGGCGTCGTTCTGGCCATTACCCTGTCCCTCTTCCTCGGTGCTCTGCCAACCATCGGCAAGTTCGGGATCGGCTTTCTCTTCAGTTCGGAATGGAATCCGGTCACGGATACCTACGGGGCGCTGGTGCCCATCGTGGGCACTCTGGTCACCTCCGCCATCGCCATGATCATTGCCGTCCCCGTGAGCTTCGGCATCGCCCTGTTCATTACCGAGCTGGCGCCGCCGTGGCTGAAACGACCGATTGGCACGGCCATCGAGCTGCTTGCGGCCATACCCAGCATCATTTACGGCATGTGGGGCCTGTTCGTGTTCGCGCCGCTGTTCGCCGAGCACGTGCAGCCCTGGATGAGCGAGCATATAGGCAGTCTGCCGCTGGTGGGATTCCTTTTTCAGGGGCCGCCGTTGGGCATCGGCGTCTTCACCGCCGGCCTGATTCTGGCGATCATGGTGATTCCTTTCATAACCGCGGTTATGCGCGACGTCTTCGAAGTGGTTCCCGATGTGCTCAAGGAATCCGCCTACGGCCTGGGCTCCACCACCTGGGAAGTCGTGCGCAGCGTGGTTCTGCCCTATACGAAGGTGGGTGTGGTCGGCGGCATCATGCTCGGACTGGGGCGGGCGCTGGGCGAAACCATGGCCGTGACTTTCGTCATCGGCAATGCGCACCGGCTCAGCAGCTCGCTGTTCATGCCGGGCAACACCATATCCTCCACCCTGGCCAACGAATTCACCGAGGCGACCGGGGAGCTCTACACCTCGGCGCTTATCGAACTGGGCCTTGTCCTGTTCTTCATTACCTTCCTCGTCTTGACGGTCGCCAAGCTGCTGCTGCTGCGGCTGACCGCGAAGGAAGGAAAGGGAACCTGAGGGGCGCCGCATGAACCTGTATACGCGACGCAGAGTCGTCAATTACTTCAATCTGACCGTGTCCGTGCTCGCCACGCTGTTCGGGCTGTTCTGGCTGGGGTGGCTGTTGTGGACGCTGTTCGGACAGGGCCTGCGCTGGATCGACTGGGCCATGTTCGTGGAGCCGACTCCACCGCCCGGCAACAGCGGCGGCCTGTCGAATGCCATTGTCGGCACTTTGCTCCTTACCGGCACCGGCGTTGCCGTCGGAACGCCGGTGGGGGTGATGGCGGGAACCTATCTGTCGGAATTCGGCCGGGCGACCCGAATGGCCTCCGCCGTTAGGTTCGTGAACGACATACTACTGAGTGCGCCATCCATCGTCATCGGCGTATTCATCTACGAGATGGTGGTACTGCGCACCGGTCACTTCTCCGGCTGGGCCGGTGGTCTGGCGCTGGCGCTGATTGTCGTGCCGGTGGTGGTCCGCACGACGGAGGATATGCTCCGGCTGGTCCCGGTGAGTCTGCGGGAAGCGGCGGCGGCGCTCGGTGCGCCGCGCTGGAAAGTGGTGGTGTCGGTGGTATACCGCTCGTCGCGGGTCGGTATCCTCACCGGCATTCTGCTCGCGGTGGCCCGAATCAGCGGCGAGACCGCGCCACTGCTGTTCACCGCGCTCAACAACCAGTTCTGGAGCACCGACATGAGCGGCGCCATTGCCAATCTGCCGGTGGTCATTTTCCAGTTTGCCATGAGCCCCTACGAGGACTGGCATCATCTGGCGTGGGGCGGAGCGCTGCTGATTACGCTCGGCATCCTGGCTCTGAACATCATCGCCCGTGTCCTTGGCCGGGCACGGAAGTAGAGGTACCCGAACATGGCTTACGAAGGCACGAGTGCAGAAGGGGGCGTATACGCCCGAAATGCGGAGTCCCTTCAGGGCACGGACACGGGGCGTCAGCCGGTGCCGCGGCCTGCAGCCCCCGGGAGAGCGACGCAGTCGAGCGCCTCCGTCGAGGAGCAGGCGGAGCAGGGCGGGATTCAGGTCCGCGACCTGGACTTCTACTACGGCAAGTACCAGGCGCTTCACGGCATCAACCTGGATATCGCGCCGCGCAAGGTCACCGCGTTCATCGGCCCCTCGGGTTGTGGCAAGTCAACGCTCCTGCGCACCTTCAACCGCATCTACGAGCTCTATCCCAACCAGTACGCCAGCGGCCAGATCGTGGTGGACGGGCGCAATATTCTGGAGCGCGGTCAGGACCTCAACCTGTTGCGTGCAAGGGTCGGCATGGTGTTCCAGAAACCCACGCCGTTTCCCATGTCCATCTACGACAATATTGCCTTCGGCGTGAAGCTCTACGAACGCCTGAGCCGCCACGAAATGGATGAGCGCGTGGAGTGGGCACTGAAGAAGGCGGCGCTGTGGGACGAG